>PAGZ01000048.1 GCA_002704625.1 Candidatus Pelagibacter sp. | reverse complement strand
ATTTTATTGAAAGTCTTTTTGTAATATTTTCTGAATCTTTAAGAAGTGTTGACATCCTGCCCCAACTTCTTAATATTTTTGCTTTTCTATAATAGTTTACATTGTTGGTTAGCATCATTCCTCCATTGCCACCACAACTTATGACATGTGATCCATAAAAGCTGGTAATTGAAATATCACTGAAATTACCAGTACTAATATTATTTATTTTGGCTCCCATGGTATCAGCCGAGTCTTCAATCAGAATTAGTTTATGTTTGTTAGCAATTTTTCTTAATTCTATCCAATTTGGTATGTTGCCTATTAAATTAGGTATTAACATTGCTTTTGTATTCTTATTTATAACTTTCTTGATTTTATCAATATTTATCTGAAGAGTATTAATTTCTATATCTACTAATTTTGGAACTAAACCTGCCTGAATAATACCAGAAATTGCAGTTCCAAAGTTTAAACATGGTGCAATTACTTCAGAACCTTTTTTAAGCCCTATAACGTCCATTGCAAGAGTGATTGCCGAAGTTCCAGAATTAACCATTAATGAATATTTTTTTTTAAATAATTTTGCGACTTTTTCTTCAAATAATTTTACAGATTTACCCATCTGGGTTGTTCTATTAAGTTGACTAACAACTGCTTTAATTTCTTGTTTGCCGTAGACATTTTTTCCGTAAGGTATTTTCATTTTTTTATTTTAAATAGTCACTGATTTGTTTTTCACATATTCTTTTTACACTCTTACCTAATTTAACAAGATTATTCCATTCCTCAATTTTGATTAATGTATTATCTACATTCCATTTTGACTGCCATTTTAATTCTTTTTTTGCTCTCAGGCTTTTAAGTTTTAAGATAGTAGTCTCAGATGTTGAAATTTGCTTTTTAATTTTATAATTTAAATTATGTGTTTTGTTTATTAATTTTACAACATCAATAACTTTTTTAAAGTTTTGTTGCTCAGGACCAAAATTCCAGTAATAATGATTATTATCAAAACCCTTTAATTGCATCTTTGCAAGTTTCAGATAACCAAACAAAGGCTCAATTACGTGCTGCCACGGTCTTATATGATTTGGATTTCTGATTATAAGCTTTTTCTTTTTATTTATTGATCTATAAATATCTGGAATAAGTCTATTTTTAGCATCATCGCCTCCACCCAAAACATTTCCAGCTCTCACTGTGGAAACTCTATTTTTCAAGTGGGTATTTATAAAAAAAGATTTTATATATGTGCTTGTGACTATTTCAGTACCTACTTTCGAGCTACTGTAGGGATCTGATCCCCAGAGTTCATCAGTTTCAATATAACCCGAATTAGTTTTTTTTGTTTTATAAACTTTATCTGTTGTAACAATAATTATAGATTTAACTGTTTTTATTTCTCTAACAGCTTCTAATAAGTTTAAAGTACCCATAACGTTTGTTTCAAAAGTTCTTTTTGGATATTTATATGATTCAAGAACTAATGGCTGGGCTGCCATATGAATTATTATGGATGCTTTGGAAGCTATTATTTTTTTTTTTAAATTTTTGTAATTATTTATGTCTCCAAATGTATTTGAAGAAATAAAGTCTAAAATATTTGCCTTAAAAAAAAAACTATTCTTGTTTGGTTTTAAAGAGTAACCATATATTTTTGCATGAAGAAAGTTTAATATAATACATATCCATGTTCCCTTAAAACCAGTGTGCCCCGTAATAAATACTTTCTGATTTGACCAAAATTTTCTTAAACTTTTTAAACTTTTCATTTTATCTATAATATACAGAAAAATCTTATCATAATAAATTTGATTTTAATCATTGATAATATTTTTAAGAGTGAAATAAAGATTTTTGTTTAGATATAAAAATTTTAGCTCACTTTTTTGCGCTGCAATCATATCGCTTTTCTTATCACCAACCATATAGCTTTTTTTTATATCTATATCCCAACGTTTTTTTAGGCTTTCAAGCATAAGATTACCAGGCTTTCTGTAATTAGTAGTCCTCTTATATTTAAGCAACTTTGCATTAGGATGATATGGGCAAAATCTTATATCATTAATATATATATTTTCTTTTATAAATTTTTTTTTCAAATAATTTTGCAAGTTGTAAAAATCATTTATTCGAAATTTATTTTTTGCTATACCTGCCTGATTAGTTACAATAAATAAATAATAATTACTTAAAGATAATTTTCTTAAGGCTTTAATGGTTCCATTTATTAATTTAAATTTATTTGGTAAATACGTGTAACCTGTATCATGATTTATAGTTCCATCTCTATCCAAAAATATTGCTGGTCTATGAAAAAACTTAGGAATTAATGTCATTGACCTTTTAAAATTTTCTGGCGTTCCAATATCTATAAAAAAATTATCAAAATATTTTCCAGTTACTCTTCTTTTATCAATTTCATCTGAGATAATTTTGTTTTCTAAGGATATATTTTTAGTACCTAAATTTTTGATTAATTCTTTTTTCAAATAATAAATACCTCCATTCATAAAAAAAGATGATTTATTTTTTGTAATTAATCCTTTTTTTAAAGTAATATTTGAGAGTTTTTTATTTGATTTATAATTTTTATTAGTAGTTAAGGCTATAAAGCTCTCGTTTTTTTTTAATTTTATTTGTGCAATTTTATTGAGATCAATGTCAAAGATAGAATCCCCATTTACTACAAAAAAATATTCACTAATTTTATTTTTTATAAGTGATAAACATCCACCAGTCCCAAGTGGTTTTTTTTCAATTATAACTTCAATGGGTATTAGATTAATTTCTTTATTATTATAAATTTTTTGAATAGCTTTACCTTTATAACCTGCAAGAATATATATTTTATTAATATAAAATTTGGCAATATTATTTAATAAATAATCTAAAAAATACATATTGCCAATCTTAGCTAATGGTTTTGGACTATTATTAAGGTAACCCTTAATTCTCGTACCCTTACCTCCAGCGAGGATAACTAAATCAATTTTTTTCATAGAATTTAAATATAATCTTCTAAAATATTACAATAAATTTGACCTAAAAAAATTTCTATCACTTGAATTTGAGAGGTTACTTTAGAAGGAATTAGGATTGGATAATCTGTATAATTTCTTAATTTACCTCCGTTGTTTCCTGAAAAACAAAAAGTAAAAATTTTCTTTTTTTTTGCCATCTTTGCTGCATGGATTAAATTTTGACTATTACCAGATGTTGATATTGCAATTGCTATATCTCCAGGCAAACCTAATGCATCTATCTGTCTAGAAAATATTTTATTAAAACCAAAGTCATTACCTATAGCTGTTAGTGCTGAAGTATCAGTGGATAATGATAGAGCAGGGATTGCTTTTCTATTTTTTTTAAACCTTACTGTAAGTTCTGTTGCAAGATGTTGTGCATCAGCTGCACTTCCACCATTACCATAAAATATAATTTTATTTTTTTTCTTAAGTCTACTCAAAGATAATTTTACTAATTTATCAAAATTATCTAAATTCTTTAAATTTATATTTGATATAAGCTGTTTAATTTGATCCTTTTCCTTTTGCAATTTTATTTCAATAATTTTATTTAAATTCATATGATATGTTATATTTAAAATAATCTATGAAATTTGCAATAGGTACTGCTCAGTTTAAACATGGCTATGGTATACTTAATAATCATATAAATGTTAGAGATGCAATAAGTGTAATAAAAACAAAAAAAAAAATATCAATTTCATCGATACTGCTCCATCATATGGAAGTGAAGAATATTTATCAAAGTATTTAAATAAAAAAATAAAAATAATAACAAAAATTGATAAGTTAAAATCAAAAAAACCAGAGGATGCAGCCAAAGAGATTGAAAAAAAAATAATGGCTAGCTTTAAAAAATTAAATAGAACAATTGAGTGTGTGCTTTTTCATCATGAGACAGATGCTTACTGGTTAAAAAATAATATTGTTAAAAAGAAAATTAAAGAAATGATTAAAAATAATTATTTTAAAAAAATTGGAGTATCTTGCTATAGTTACAAAAAAATCCAGAATTTTTGCAATTTTTTTAGCTTTGAAGTTTTTCAGTTTCCTTTAAATGTTCTGAATTTAGATAAAAATAAAATTAAATTGTTAAAAAAATTGAAAAAAACATATCATTTTCAGATACATGCAAGATCAATTTTTTTACAAGGAATTTTACTAGTTAATGAAAAAAAAAATTCCAAAAAAACTCACAAAAATAAAAAATAAAATAATAAATATAAATAAAATAGCAAAAATAAAAAATGTAGAAGTCCAAGATTATTTAATATCTGCCATTGACAACCTAGATTTAGTAGATTGTGCTGTAGTGGGGATAAAAAATTATAAAGAATTAATTAAACTTTCAAATTATAAAAAAATTAAATTAACAAATAATGAAATATATAAATTCAAGACTAACCTAACAAGAACTATAGATCCAAGAAATTGGTAAACTCTATGAAAATATTTTTAGAAATATATAAAAACTTTAAGCTTTATAAGTATAATAATAAAATATTTTTTTTAATTATTTTTTCTTTCTCTAGTTTAATTCTAGAATTATTTTCAATTAGTTTGTTAATACCAATCATTGGAGTTTTATTTGAACCAAATATTTTAAAAGAATATCATTTATTTGAAAAAACTATTTTGTATGTGAATCCATTAAAACATCTTGGAAGTTTCAATTTAAAACAAAATCTTTTAGGTGGCTTGTGTTCAATATATTTTATTTTAATTTTCTTAAAAAACTTTTTATTATTTTTTATTATGAGATATATGTCAAAGATCACTTTTGACATAGGATTAGAAACCAAAACTTATTTCTTATCTAATATCATAGATATGCCTTTTTTATTGTCCAATAAACATAAATTATCTGGTTTAGTTACATACAATAATAATATTGAAACTATCAAAGAGTCATTGGCAATAATTCTTTCATGTATTATTGAAATCATTTTAATCTCAGGAATACTTATATTTCTATTGATCAATAGTCCCCAGGCAATGTTAATGATTATTATAATTGTATTATTAATGATCTTATTTAATAAAATTTACTTAGGTAAAAGACTTTCCAACTATGCATCTCAAATAAGAATTAATGAAAAGGAACAAGTAAATTTTCTATTAATCACATTAAAAGGAATAAAAAATATTAAATTAGGTAATATTAAAAATTTTTTTCTGAGTAAATTTAAATTTCATTTAAGTAAATCAAATGATGCGAACTTTGGTTTTGCAATTTTAACTGGATCAATGAGAATGCTTATAGAAATTATGTCAGCAGCACTAATTTCAATATTAATAATTTATTTTGTATTGATAGATCTTGAAGTCACAAAAATTGTTACCACTTTGGCAATCTTCTTGGCAGGTGCCTTAAAAATTCTACCATCACTAAACAAAATTACTGTCTCTCTTCAGTATCTTAGGTATGCAAAAGATAGATTGGTCGATTTAAACAACTTCCATTTAGATAATTTGCAAAATTTCACAGAGCTAAAAACTATAAAATTTGAAAATAATTTAGAATTAAATAATTTTAGTCATATTTATGAAAAGAAAAATACTGTTTTTGATAATACAAATTTTAAAATATCAAAAGGTGAAAAAATATATTTTAAAGGAGAAAGTGGTAGTGGAAAATCTTCTTTAATGAATATTATTTCTGGTTTAATTCCGTTAGAACATGGATCTTTTTTCGTAAACAAACAAAAAATAAAATCTCAATTCAGAATTTCAAATCTTGGCTATATTACACAAACCCCATTTTTTATCTCTGATACGATAACAAATAATATATGCTTAGGGATTAAAAAAGAAAATCATGATTTAGAAAGAGTAAAAGAATGTTTAAAAGATGCAAGAATTTATGATGATATAATTAATTTAAAAGATGGGCTAAATTCTAGTATAATTAATGATGGAGAGGGTTTTTCAGGTGGTCAATTACAAAGGATTTCTTTAGCAAGATTACTTTATAAAGACTATGATTTATTGATATTAGATGAGTTTACAAATGCCCTTGATGAAACAAATGAAAAATATATTTTAAAGACTCTATTTGAAAAATATTTGAAAAAAACAATTATTTTAGTTTCTCATAAAGAATACAAAGATTTAAAATTTGACAAGACATATAAAATTGAAAACAAAAAAATAATTGAATTTTAATTCAATCTTTTAAACGTATTATGAGAAATTTTACCTTTTATTTTTTTTTTTATTTTTGCCAAAGAATAATTTTTTATTTGCATAAAAATTTTATCTAAGTTCACTAAATACTCATCGATAACTTTATAAGAATGTTTTGAACAAAAGTATATTAAGTTAGATGCTAAATAGCCTTTTTTTAACATTTCTTGTGATATAAAAGTCTTGTAGATTTGGTTATTTTTTGGAAATGTGAATGATGTGATACTTTCAATACCACTTATTTTTAAATCAAGATCATGTTTATTCGATAAGTTTTTCCAACCTTTATTTATATATTTCCCATATCGAATCAACTTTTTATAACTTTTAGTTTTTTCAATTTCATTTATTGTAGCCAAAGCTGCTACAAATCCAACTCTTTCACTCCACATTGTACTGCTAATAAAAGTATTTCCAGCCTTTTTCATAATATTTTTTTTTCCAACAACACAAGTAATTGCATATCCATTCCCAATAGCTTTTCCAAACATTGCTATATCAGGATATATTTTTGTCAATAAATGTACTCCACCTAAATTTCTTCGAAACCCGCTTGTACACTCATCAAAAATTAAAATAATTTTTTTTTCATTACAAAATTTTTTAACTTTTTTTAAAAATTTGATATTTGGTAAATTACTCCTTGCTATCTCAATTATAAGAGTACCAATTTTATATCTTGAATAAATTTGCTTTAATTTATCAAAGTTATTATTTTCAAATGCATGTACATTATTTTTTAATGATTTAGGAACTCCTTTTGGTATCAGACCAGGTAATAAATGTTGACTCAAGTTATTTTTTGATTTTAAATTTACAGATAAATACCAATCATGCCATCCATGGTATCCACAAATAGCAACATTATCTTTACCACTTGCAGCTCTAGCAATTCTTATTGCTATAGAATTCGCTTCTCCACCTGATCTTGCAAATTTTACCATGCCAGCCCATGGGTGAATTTTAATAAGTTTTTTTGCCAATTCGAGTTCCTCTATACAATTTAGTGTCGACATTGTTCCTTTTGAGATATAGCTCTTAACTTTATTGTCTATTTTTTTATTTGAATAACCAAGAGTATTTTGTCCTACAGCGAATATCATATCTATATATTTTTTTCCATTAGTATCCCAAACATATATGCCGGAGGCTTTGCTAAAATATGTTGGCCAATAGTCGGGCAAAAACATTTCGGGACGTTTTGACAATAAGGAATTGCCACCCAAGATTATTTTTTTTGCTTTATTCCAGTCCCTATTTTTTTTTAATTTCATGAAGTTTTCTTTTGAATAAGTTTAACTAAGTTTATAAATTTTCTAAATTTTTTAGAAAATAATTCATTATCATCAATTTTTATTTTGTATTTTGATTCTATTTTTAATAATATTTTAAATACTGAGACAGAGTCAAATTTTTTTAATTTTAAAATATCTAAATTCTTATAATTTTTAGGTGCTTTATTATTAAATATAATCTTAATTAAATAATTATGAATTTGTTTTTCCTTATTCATAAACTCTTTTTAAATTTAATTTTGTATTTATAATTTTTCGAATTTCGATCATATTCAATTTTTTCATTTTATTTCTAGGAATTTTATTCAATTTAAAGATATAAGTAGGAACTTGAAACAATGATAAATTTTTAAAACAAAAATTTCTAATATAATTAACATCATGTTTTTTGCTTTCAAATACCAAACAGATTCTAGGATTTATGTTTTTTTTATCTTCAATATAAGTGAGCGCACAATCTTCAACAATTTTCTTATTCATTAATGTACTTGAAATATCATCTAAATAAATAGATACACCGTTTATTTTAACAAAATTTTTTTTCCTACCTGAGAAATAAATAAATCCTTTTTTGATAAAACCAATATCACCTGTTTTAAAAAAAACTTTATTATTAATTTTTTTTAGTTTATTTTTTAAATAATAGCCAAGAAATAAATATTTTGACTTAATTTCAATCTCACCAACTTTTTCATTTTTAAAATAATTTACCCTTACCTTAACATTTTTGACAGGCCTTCCAACCGAGTCAGCATGTTTCATGTGTTTTTTAATATTCAAAACACTAACTACAGCTGCTTCAGAAAGTCCATACATTTCATATATATTTTTGGAAAAAATTCTTACTAATTTATTTTTGATATCGATAGGTAAAGATGCTGATGAAGATACTATACATATCAAACTTTTAAAATTAGATGGTTTAATTTTATTTTTTACAATCTCTATAAGTTGATTTGAAATAAAAAAAGTAAAATTACATTTATAATACCTAATTAATTTAACAAAATTATTTAAATTATAATTCTCCATAAAAATAATTTTTGACTCTTGAATAATTCCAATGGTCATCAATCTAATAGCCAAAGTATGGTGTAACGGTGTTGAAATTATAATTCTATTTTTTTTTTTTATTCCAAAAGATATTATATTTGATTTTGCTCTATCAATTTTTGTATGTTCACTGATTGATATTGGTTTAGGATTATTCGATGATCCCGAGGAAAAAGTTAGTAAGAAGATTTCATTCTTTTTTTTAGTTTGTTTTTTTTTAAATTTCTGATTATTAAAATTTCTATTAATAAAGTTTTTATTTAACTTTTTATTAAATTTCTTTTTTAATTGATCAGAACAGAAAATATTATCTAAATTAAATTTTTTAATTTGTTCAATAATTATATCCAAATTTGACTCGTGATTCAGAGTAACTAAAGTTTTACCTAGTTTTGACGAAAGTAAATATAAAGCAAAATGATGGATAGAATTTTTATTAATTATAGTTATAAAATTACCTTTAAAAATGTTATTTTCAAAATCACTTATTATTTTATTCAAATAATTAAAAGAATATTTTTTTTTTTCACTAATAATAAATATTTCATGAGGATTTTTTTTGAGTGATTTTAAAAAATATTCATAAATTTTCATAAATTTATTTTAAAAGTTTTTTAGCCATAATAAAATCATCTATAGTGTCTATGTCAACAGTGTCCCAGATAGGAATTTTATAGCCTTTGTAAATTAGCTTTTTTTTTCTAAAAAAATTTTTTTGATAAATTACAAACATTCCTGCTTCACAAACCACATCATTATCTAAATTTTTTATCCTAGGATTAATTGGTTTAAGTTTATTTTTTTTACTTAAACTCAATGCCCATTTAATTGGATAATTATAATTTGAAACACTCATTATTGAATATTTACCTTTATTTAAATTATACAATTTGTATGCACTTTTCAAATGACTGACAGAAATAAATGGATTAGAGGCATATATTAACCACACTTCATCAAATTCTTTATTTAATTTTTTGAATGAATTGATTACAAAATTTATTACACTAGAAATTGGTATTTTATCACCAGAAAGATTTTTTGGTCTCATAAAATTGAAATCTAATTTATTTTTTTTAATTAATTTTGCAATTTTTTTACTGTCTGTAGAAACATGAATTGTATCAAAAAACTTAGATTTCTTTAATGTGTCTAGGGTATATTCAATTAAAGCTTTAGAACCTATTTTTTTTATATTTTTTTGTTTAATTCTTTTTGACCCGATTCTAGCAGGTACAATTGCTAATCTATTTGTAACTTTCATTTTTAATAATATTTAATCATAATTTTTAAGTTTTCTTATGTATTGAATGTTTTTTAAAAAAAAATTAAATTTTTTTTTTATAATTAATTTTATTTTCTTTTAAAATTTTTCTAATAATTTTTTCTATTTCTATATTTTTGCTCATTATTTTTTTTATGTAAATTGATTTATTTACAATAAAGATCAGATAAATAAGCCAGAAATTAATCTTTGTTTATTAACACTCATCTTAATAAGATTCTGATAAATATCATCAAAACTTTGTGCTGTTGAAATATATATTTTATAATCATTATTTTTTACTTCATTAGGATTTCTAATTTTAATATCTTTAATTTTCATGCCAATTTTTTTTGGGTCTCCGTCAAAAAGATTTATTTCTTCAAATGAGTTCATTAAATTCGTTTTTTCTAAAAAATTTAAAGCTATATCTCCAACACCATATATATTAATATTTTTTATTTTATTATTAAAATTTAAACAAACACTTTCATAGCTGTTTTCACCTATAAACTTTATAATTTCATCTCTATCATTCTTATTAAGTTTTTTAAATCTAGCTGCAATATGATCATCACAAAAAAACTTATTAATATTTGCCCCCTTAAGTTTATACATTAGATATATAATTTTCTTTAAATGATCTAATCTCAATTCATCATATTTAAAGTTTACACTTATTTGATAAGAACAATCATTAAGTTCATATTTAATACAATTTTTAACGAATTCATCTAAATTTTTTTCATCACAATTTTCATTTGTAAGAATATATTTAATAGTAACTTTATCTGGGTCGATTTTTGAATATAAAGATAGATTTTCAAATACATTAATAAATTTGTCTCTACCTCTAACAATCTTAAAAGTTTCTTTCGTTCCTGCATCAATGCTAGTAACAATTTTAATTAATCCTTTTTTAAGAAATTTTGTTATGGCTTCATGATATCTTACTGCATTTGTAAATACTCGATGATACAAATTTGGATTTGCTTGTTTATCTATTTCATCAACAATAATCTCAAACGATTTATCTAATGTTGGCTCACCACCACCCCAAACGACTTGTTTACAATTTTCAAAACTTTTTTCTTTATTTAAGTATTTAATAAATTCTATAACATTATATTTTGATCTTTTGCCGCCGTAATAAATTTCACTACAATAGTTACACCTCAAATTGCAAACAGAGTGGTGTTCAATTGACAAATGATTAATTTGGGAGTCAAATTTAGGTTTTTTTTCTGTCTCAAATAAAAAAGGACAACCATTACAACTTTCAGATTTTTTATTTTGTATTTCATTAAAAAGATTTTCTCTAGCTTCTTTTATATCTTTTGAACTAGGAGTAACGCCATCTTTTATTTTAATTAATCTTGCGTCTCCTCTCATTTTACCATTATAAAAAAATCTTTGACAGCAAGATCTAATTTCATTTGGGGCAATATATAATGATTTCTCAATATCATTGCATGTAAAGTATTTTTTCATTTGTAAAATAGTTCCTTTAAAACCTTTTTATCATAAGATGTTATTACCTTAAATTCTTTACTTATAATTTTTTTGAAAAAATTATCTATAAAAAAATGGGATGATTTAAATTTATCATAGTTATTTGATATTTTTTTTGAAAAAATATAATCACCTCTTAAACCAAATTGAAGATCATTAACTAAATTATTTTTTTTAATTTTTTGCTTAAAAAAGTTTACTTTCATTTTTACACTTCTTAAAAAATCCAAAAGATGTTTTTTCGAATAAGTATTAGTAATTGATTTTTTGTTATCAATTTTTTCATAAATAACTAATTTAAATAAATGAAATCTTCTCATATAATAAAAATTTTTTAACATAAAAACTATATCTTCATAATAACCTGATGAAAATTTTATTTTATATTTAGTTAAAAAATTTTTTTTAAAACAATAAAAATTAGAACACATTTCTAACTCAGTTCTTAAAAAAAGTTTTATAATTTTATATTTTTCAATTTTTTTTTTTGATAAATTGATCTTATATCTATTCTTTTTTTTAAAGTAATTAAAAAAAATAATTTCTCTATTTTTCTCTCTTTCGAGATAATCTAATAATTTAATAAGATTTTTATGTTTAAGTTTATCATCACTATCTAAGAATATTAAGAATTCTCCTTTAGAAAATTTAATGCCATTATTTCTTGCGACTCCTGGTCCTTTATTTTTATTTAATTTAATTAATTTATAATTTTCTCTTTTTTGGATGTGCAAAAAATATTTATTATTCAAATTTTTTGTCGATCCATCATCAACAAAAATAATTTCTAATCTTTCATCTCGTATATTGTTTAATCTTTTGATACACTTATTAAATTGATTGCCAATGTTATAAAAAGGTATAATAACTGTTAATAAATATTTATTTTTATTTGAGTTATTTTGCATTTTAAATCTAGTTATGTTTACACAAAAAATTAGAATTAACAAAAAATTAATAAGTAATAAAAGATGTTTTATTGTGGCAGAAGTTTCAGCCAACCATAATAAAAATTTCGTTGTTCTTAAAAAATTTCTTAAAGACTTGAAAAAAGCAGGTGTTGATGCTGTAAAATTACAAGCTTATCAAGCAGATACCATCACAATCAACAACAGTACAAAAGATTTTAGAATTAAAAAAAAAAATTCTTGGTCACAATATCAATATTTATATAAATTATATAAAAAAGCAGAAACTCCCATTGAATGGTTTCCTAAATTATTTTCTTATTGTAAAAAAATTAATTTAACTGTCTTTGCATCTGTCTTTGATTTATCAAATTTAAAGGTACTAGAGAAAGTTAAATGTCCAGCATATAAAATTGCATCTCCTGAGATTACTGATATACCGCTTATAAGAAAAGTTGCGAAAACGAATAAACCTATCATTTTATCAAACGGCTTAGCTAATTTGAATGACTTATCTCTAGCTATAAAAGAAATATCCAAAATTAATAAAAAGCTTATAATTTTAAAATGTACTTCATCCTATCCAGCTGAGATAAAAGAATTAAATTTAAAGACTATGGAAGACATTAAAAAAAAAATTTAAATGTCTATCAGGTTTTTCAGATCATACGAAAGGTATAGAAACAAGTATACATGCAGCCTCACTTGGAGCTGTAATGTTAGAAAAACATATTAAACCATATGGTGTTAATAGTGTTGACAGCTTTTTTTCTATTTATCTTAAAGAATTAAAAGAGTTAATCAGAAGGATTAGAAATAATGAAATTTCAAACGGGAAAATTAATTACAATATCTCAAAATCTTCAAAACAAAATTTAAATGGAAGAAGGTCTCTTTATGTAATAAAAGATATAAAAAAAGGTGAAGTAATAAAAAAAGATAATATAAAATCTATAAGACCTTGTTATGGAATTCATCCAAAATATTTAGATAAATTTTTAGGAAAAAAAAGTTTAAAAACAATTAAATCTGGTAGTCGTTTAAAATGGAGTTTAATAAAAAAAAAATAGCTTTTAGATTACCTAAGGATCCAACAAAAGGCCTTGGTCATTTTATTAGATGTTTCAAAATTGCCTCTGAAATAAAAAATAGATATCAAGTTTTTTTTTTTATTAATTCAAATTTAAAATTAAGTTTAAAGAATAAAAAAAAGTTTCCTTTTCATTTTATTCTTTTAAATAATAAAAAAAGCTTTATTAAACAATTTTCAGATATAAACAAATATGAAAAATTTCATACCTTAATTATAGATGATTATGATTTTAATTTGGTAAATCAAAAAAAAATATATAATTNTGTTGATAAATTAATAATTTTAGATGATTTAATTAATAGGAAGGTTTTCTGTNATTATTACATTAATTATAAGTTCGATTGTAAAAAAGAAATTGAACATAATTTAAAAAAAAATAATTCTCAAGTTAAAGAAAAATTATTACTTGGTGAAAAATACTGGATACCCAGTTTTGGTTTGTTAAAGCTTCCACAAAATAAAAGAAAATTTATTTCAATTAGTTTTGGCAATAGTTTTAATTTTAAAATTATTAAATCATTTTTTAAAAAATTTCTAATNANGAATAATAAGTTGAAATTTCAAATTTTCATAGGTCTGAACTCTAANAATTATCAGTATTTAAAAAAAATAAGTGAAATATATAAAAACATTAAAATAATTAAGAATAAATTTATAATTGATAAATACATAAACAAATCCTTAATATTTATTGGATCGAGTGGTAATTCAGTTTACGAGATGTCGTACTTAAGTATACCTTCGTTATTTATTAGTTTGTCACCAAACCAAATAAACAAGACAAAAAGTTACGAAAAAATGGGTCATTATTTTTATACATCTATAGACCAACTCAATGAAATAAACTTAAGTAATTATATTAATATTGTATTAAATAATTATTCGAGGATTTGTAAAATGAATAAAAAAAAAAAAATTTTTATAGATAAAAACGGTATTAAAAAGATAATAACAAAATGCGAGCTATAAAAAATAAAAACATAAATAAAATTAATGATTTAGAAATTAACAACTATCTCAATTCAAGAAATTTAAGATTTAATAGACTTAAAATGGTCAATAAAAAAAATATTAATTCGATTGACCATTATTCATGGTGGTTTAAAAATAATAGAAATATTTTTTTTTACAAATTAGATAAAGACAAAAAAATTTATTTATGGGATCAGGTAGTTAGATATAATAATAAATCTTTTATAGTTGCTGGCTGGCATTCAAATTACAAAAAAACAAACTTATATATAATATTATTTATACAGAAATGGCAGATTTCTAGACTTAAATCAAAAAAATTACCATGGATTGCTGTAGTAAAAAAAAATAATAAAATAATATATAAATTATGTAAATATTTAGGATATCAAGAAATAAAAAAAAATAATTCAATCAGATGGTACCAGATAATAAAAAATTATTTTGGCGTTAACAATAAAGATTTTTATTATCTAAAACTAAATTTTAATTAATTTATTTTGTATCAAAATTTTTTGTTCAGCCTCTACNTTTTTTAAATCTACTTTAATTATATTAGATATTTCAGAAGTAGTTCTTTCACCATTTGCGTATGCTAAAAAATTGGATCTTAGTTGTAGTTTTTTTGATAATGGGTTATNAGCGTCAAATTTTGAGAGAGANGGATAAAGTNTTCTTTTCGATAATTTAGCTTCACATTTAATNGTTTTTTCTGGAAAATTGCTATTTTCAAAAAAATCTACTAGCTTAATTAATACATTTAAAGATTCTTTTAAATTTTTTTGAGAAATAAAATTTAAGTTATCTAAGCTTGAGTGATATTCATTGTAATAATGAAATTTTGATCTACAAAATAAAGATACAGGCAAATTAATACCAGGAGAGCAATATTGTCGTTCATCACTTCCTCTCTCTAAAAAATTATATAAGTTAAATTTTTTATCTTTTAAAATATTCAATAAATATTTTGATGATCTGCAGTTTTCATTTGGTCCTTTTACTAAACTAAATTTTCCACTATCTCCCAAACAACTAAGAACATACCCTGCAAAAACTCTTTCCTTTAATTTTCTTTCAAATTTGCTTAGGTAAGCGATAGATCCTATAGTTTCTGGAAGTAAAACAAATCTATATGAAAATTTAGTTTTTTTGTATTTTTTCTTAATATACGAAAGCAAAGCATTTAGAACTACTGGACCACTTAATTCATTATTTGCCATTGAGGGATGACAAACATAACTACTAAAAAAAATNTCTTTTTTTGATGATCCTTTTAATATTGCATGTGATAATTCTAAATGACCTTTTTTGAAGTCACTATCAATGTATGCTCTGTATTTTCCTTCAGGTAATTTTCTAAATTCTTCCTCTTTCATACAAAAACCCCATGTTTTTTTATAATAGCTAGTCACATATGGTATAGCGTTTTTCAATTTTTTATTTGTGTGAATTTTTTTCTTCAATTTTTCTAATGTTAATATTTTNTTAACTTTTTCCGAAAAATTAACTAAGTGTAAATTATTCTTTTTGAAATTGGCAAACTTTTTTTTACTTTTTAAATGTAATAAATAGGCATCATTTATGTGCCATTCATACGGTACTTCCCAATCAAATATTTTACTATTAGTTTTAAATTTAATTCTCTTTAAATCTTTATTAATTTTTTCAAAATAAGTTAAAGTTTTTTTTATACCTGGGCCCGTGATACTTCTGCAAATAGGAAATAAATCTTTGCACCATCCCATCATGTTGAATGATTTTTCTTTCATATTAAATTACACTTAAATAAAGTATTTTTTTATCTAGATAAAAACTGCTCTTCGGTTAAGCTATCAACATTATCTTTGGCTGTATGAAGGTATGAACAATTTTTACATACATTAATTTTATCTTTTTGTTTTCTAATGTGTAATAATTGAATTTCTTTTAGTTTCTCACCATTCCAAATATCAATTAATTTTTCTTTCTTTAAATCACCTATTAAAGTTTTTTTCTCCCAGTCAACACAACATATCGAAACTTTTANATCTGAGTGAATTACAAGACTATAAAACACATAAGAACATGTACTTTTTCTATTTTTATAATGATCAGTATTCATTANATAAGANCTATCTTTTTTTTCATTTGNTGAAGAATAATTTTCTGACAAACTTCCTTCTAAGGGATCATTCCAATTTGTTAAGGGTTCAATAATCGTTTCATCACCCACACCCTCAAACAGATCTAAAAATTTTTTATTCCTGCTCTTATCTTCTGTTTCTATTAATTTTGCCATCGTTCTTGGAGAATTAAATCCATTTACNTTTTTATAGTCTTGAAATTTNTTTAAATTATCTCTTACTCTCTCTAATTTAATTTTACTTTGTGTCACATTCGCATGTGATTGTTCATCACTCCCAAAAACAGAAATTCTCAAAAAATCTAGTCCAGATTCACATAGGTTTTGATACTTTTCATTCGAAAGCAATGCACCATTACTTGAAACCATATACCACTCACTTAAATCATTTTCTTTTGCAGATTTTATGAACTTTGACAAATTTTTATTTACCAAAGGCTCTCCCATCATAAAAAAATTCAATGATTTTAGTTTAGGAAGTGTTTTAAGTTCGTCTTTTATTAATTCGAAATCCTCTAAACTTAACGAGTGTAAGCCGCCCGCTTTTTCCTCGTAATTGTCAAAAGATAAAGGACATATTTTACACTTAAAATTACATATATTGGTAGGCTCTATATGCACAGTTAAAGGACCTGGTAGTGGAACCGAATTTAACAAGTCGAGTCTTTTAAACTTAATTCTTTCTTTGTAAGATATATTTTTATTATTTTGCAATTCCATTTAATGAATTTTAATATATTAATATGGTTTTTTGTCCATATATTTTTAAAAATTATCATTTTTTATGTCAAAAGAAAACATAACAATTAAAGAAACAACCTATGATTTATTGTGGGATGAATTTATAATGGAGTCCATTAATAAAAGTTTCTATTCACTATCAGAAATTATCAATTTAGAGAAAGAAATTAAAAAATATTTTGTATATAAGAATAACGAAATTATTGCTTCATTTAGCTTAGTGACAAAAGATAAAAATATTATATTACCAACTTTTAGTATTTATACTCCTATTAATTATAAAGAATTTACTAATATAAAACTATCCTCAGCAAATTCAATGAAGTTTATTATTAATGATGCAATCAACAAATTTCTAACAACTAATTTTAATGAGATATTAATTTCTTATGATTTTTATACTAATGATATCAGACCTTATATTTGGCGCGGTTATCCAGATACAAAAAAAGGATATGAAATTAAAATAAAGTATACGTATTTGAGTGAAATTAAAAATCTTGATGAAAAAAATTATATGAATAGTAAAATATTTATAAATTCTTCTGAAACAAATAGAAGAGAAATAAGAAACTCACTTACTAAAAAATATGAATTTAAAGAGTTATTCTCAAAAAAAATTTTTTTTTCATTAAAAAATTCATCATATAAAATTCACAATAAAGAAATGGATAATACTCACTATGAAAAAATTTTTAAAGTTTACGAAAATCTTGAAAAAAAAAAATTGTTAAAAATGTTTGTAACTTTTGAAAACTCTGAGCCTGTATTTATGACAATATTTAGTTTAATAAAAAATAAATCAATTTTTTTACATAGTGGAAGATCAAGTATTGTTAATAACAATAACTTAATAAGTATTTTTTCTATTTTTAAATCAATAATTGAATTATCTAAAAATGGAATTGAGGAATTAGATTTTGAAGGTATGAATAGTCCCAATAATTCAAAATCTAAAATTAAATTCGGGGGATATTTGATGCCATATTATAATTTAAA
Source organism: Candidatus Pelagibacter sp. (assembly GCA_002704625.1). The sequence goes on along the minus strand of PAGZ01000048.1, from coordinate 6,314 downwards.
ACTTAACACGGGGGTTTAGCTTTGAATTTTGATAAAAAATGGGAAACGGAAATTTATAAAAAGAAAAGACAAATAAATAAATATCCTTACACAAGTATAGTTTCAGCTGTAAATAGAATATTTAATGACAAAAAATTAAAAAGACTAAATGCACTAGATTTAGGTTGTGGTTCAGGAAATAATACAAAATTTTTAATAGATTTTGGATTTAAAAATGTAGTTTCAATTGATGGATCTAAATCAATAATTAAAGAAGCTAAAAAAATTGTAAAATCAAATAAATGTAAATTTATATGTGCTGACTTTAATGAATATAATTTTGGCAAAGAAAAATATGATTTAATTATTGATAGGGGATCAATTACACACAATAAAAAAAAAAATATTAATAAAATTTACAAAAAAATTAAGTTGGCTCTTAAAAAAAATGGATATTTCATTTCTCATGTTTTCAGCAGCAAACACACTGAAAATAAAAAGATAAAATCAAAATTATTTTTCAAGCAAATAATGAGAGTTTCAAATGGTATGATAGCAAGTTTTTTTTCTAAAAAAGAAATATTTAATTTATCGAAAGATTTTAAGATAATTGAAATCAATCACTTACAAGATACTAACATAAACAAAAAATATATGTCAGCATTTTGGTATCTCATATTAAAGAAAAATAATTAAAATTATTTTTTTTGATAAACTTAGCTTAAAATTACTTAAAACTACTTAGAAATTCTCTTAAATTATCAATATCACTAATCACACGAATACCATGTGAAAAATTTTTTTCATTTATATCTATTAAGCCAGAAGGGTCATAAAAAATAGTTGGTATATCTAATTTTTTTGCAATTATTGATGTAGATGTATATGGAAATGAAATTACTAATTTTGAATTTTTAATTAGATATTCAACAGAAACGTTATCATTCAAAGATAAATATCTTTTATCCTTTTCTAAAACATCTAACCAATTATAATATTTTTTAGATAAAATTTTTTTATCAATTTTTTTCTTTTTTTTATGAACAATGCTTAAATCTAAATCTTTGCAAACATTAAAAATATCATTTAAAAATTTGTTTACATAATCAGGTGTAATTATTGAAAAAATGTTTGTTAAATTATTACTTAATCTATATGGAGTTATATCAAAAATCGAAACATAATTTTTTGGTAATATCAAATCTTTATCGTTTGATTTTATTTGGTTTATCATTGGCCCGATTGTAATAATTTTTGACTTCACCAAGTTACCAAATTCATATAATACTTTTTTTTGATAATTATCCCAAACTAAATAATTATCATAATCTGTCACTGGCCAATTACTATTATTTTGAGGGTAACCATATTTAGTTTTAACACCATCACCATTAGTTGAATAAAAATATAGATAAGATCTTTTAACTTTATTTTTACAGTCAATTTGCCAAAGAGATTTATTTAAGCTTCCATTATATGGGGATAAGAAAATTTCAATAACGTCGTCCTTTTCAGCATAATCAAATATTTTAGATTTGGTTGCCTCAAAAAATAAAAAGGGATTAATCCAATTAAGCATTAACATAGAATAAATCGATATAAAAAATCCTAATATAAACCAAAATAAAAATTTTATTAGTTTAATTGGCGATCTTATAAGAGGGTAAGGGTCCTTTTTAAAAGACAAGCTGATATTTTCCTTTAAATTATATTTATAATTTTCATTAAAAATAAAGTTGTATTTAGGTTTAACATAAATAATTGTTTTTTCTCTAATTCTAAATTTTTTTACAAACTGATTGATTACAAAAAAATCATTATATTTATCTATGTGCGAAATATCTTTTTTTTCTAACTCTAAATCAAAAAAAATTTTTTTTTCTAATTTTTTTTTGAGAAAAAAACCTTTTATTAAACTTAAAAAAATTATTTTAAGCGAAAATAATAATCCTTTGAACAAGTTAATTAAAACTAATAAAATGAAAAATGTTTTGGATAATATAATATTTACGTTTAAATTTTCATTATTTTCTAAAAATTTTATTTGCTGATCACATAATGGAAGAATTATACTATGTGAATATTTATTATTTGGAAATGATGAAACTAATTGACTTAAAAAACCTTCTTGATTAAAACTCTTATACCAAGCAAAAAAATTATTATTTAATTTTGATTTTAGTACCCTTTTTGCATTTTCTTTATTTTTGAAAAGGTAGCTAGAAAATTTTTTTTTATTAAAATTATAATCTATTTTTAAACTTTTTTTGAAAATACTATCAATTTGTTTAAGTTTATAAATATTTTTTTTAAAATATAAGATACCTGCTATCTTTTTTCTAAGATATTTTTTATTCATTCTTTTAAAGAATTATATATATTAATTAAATTCTCTTCTTGATTTTTTTGCTCGAAATAATTGTTATTACTAAAAAAAACATTTCTAAAATTATTAAATTTATTAAATTTTTTATGATCAAGATAATAATTCAATTTAAGTGGAATTTGATTAATTATCTTTATTTTATCATTTTTATTAATAATATTATATTTGAGTAATAGATTTTCGACTGTACTAAGTCTAGTTTTTTTTTTTATGTTTAGATACAAATTCCAAAGTCATATTATTTGATACTCTTTTTTGGAAATTTTTATAAATTGTTAATCTTATTGCGTTGGTACTTGAATTAAAAATGTTTAAATAAAAACATTTAGACTTAAATGGATTATTTGATTTTATATTTACAAAATTCCAAAAAATTGAATCTTGTTTATAATTATATTTTTTTTTGAAAGCCAAATTATAAAAAATATTTCTATCAGCAGTCCAATACAATTTATCGACTTTTAGTGATCTTTTATTTGTGGTTAAGTTTAGAATGTTTTTATTTTTTATTTCAACCTTTTGGACTTTTTCATTAAAATAAATTTTTAATTTTCTGCCTATAAAAAAGTCTTTAAATTTATTTATTCCCCCGGTTTTTGGATAATAATTTTTTAATCCTGAAATTCCTTGATGATTGTACTTAAAACTCAATATTTTGTCCAAATTCTTATTTTTTTTTAGATTTTTTGAAAGAAGATCATCATCAAGATTGAATCTTCCAAAATTAAATTTCTTAGAAAAGTTGATTGGTAAATCTTTTAATAATCTAGATGTGATTTTTTGAATTTTTGGTTCTATTATTTTATCTGTAATAAGTTTTCCATAATCATTTAAGCACCTATCTTTTTCATTCTTAATTTTTATTTTTCCTCTAATTTTATTATTGATTAAATTATCAATTAAACTTTTAGAAAATTTAGTATCTTTCAAATTTACAAATTGATTGTATTCTGTTTTATTGTTATAGATACTTCCAGATTTTAAAATTAAATAATTAGCCCATTTTTTTTTTAATTCTTTAAATAAAATTCTATCTAGCGTTTTAACCCCTGTCTCTCTTAAAAAATGAGTTCCAAAATCAAAATAATCTTTATCAAATTTTATAGAACTTAATATTCCACCTAAATTATTAGATGCTTCTATTAGGCAAATATTTTTTTCTTTATTTAAAATTTTAGCAATTGATAAGCCGGTTAAGCCAGCACCAACTATGACTATATTTTTTGTCATTAAGTTTAAATTTTATTTACTAAAATTTACAGCTTTTTGAATTTCTTTTTTTGAAAGCCATTCATTATTAATATTTGAGGCATATTCGAAATTTTTTTTAACTAAATTCCCCCCTTTGCTAATTTCATTTACTATTTTTTTTGAAAATATCCTTGGAACAATCCTGAAGTGATCTTTAAATTCATACGTATTATTACAGTCATTTTTATCTATCATAATTTCATGGATTTTTTCGCCTGGCCTTATTCCAATAATTTCAATTTTGTTGCTTATCGTTTTTGCTAAATCCAAAATATTTGATGATTTACATTTTTTTACAAAGATTTCACCACCAATCATGTTTGCGAAAGCATTCAAACAGGAGATTACTGCATCATTTAATGAAATAAAGAATCTTGTCATATTTTTATCAGTAACTGGTAAGGGCTTGTTTAAATGTTTCATTTCTAAAAAAAAAGGTATTACCGAACCTCTAGAATTTATTACATTACCATATCTCATGATTGAAAATTTTGTACTTGATTTTGATGCATAATGATTTGAAGCAATGAATAATTTATCTGAGGCTAACTTTGTTGAACCGTATAAATTAATCGGATTACATGCTTTATCAGTTGATAGTGCTAATACTTTCGGAATATTCCGGTTAATACAAGCGTCAATTACATTCATAGCTCCAACTATGTTTGTTTTCACACACTCAAATGGGTCATATTCAGCAGTAGAGACGATTTTGGTTGCTGCAGCATGTATTACCATATCAACATCTATCAGTGCTTTCTCTAGTCTTCTATAATCTCTTACATCACCAATAAAAAATCTTAATTTTTCGATATGTTTTTTATATTTTTCTTTCATAAACCACTGTTTCATTTCATCTCTTGAAAAAATTATTATTTTTTTAAATAATTTTTTTTTAATACAATAATCTACAAAAGCATTACCAAATGATCCAGTTCCACCAGTAACAAGAATGGTTTTATTTTTAAAGCTCATTAATTTGTGTAATATTTAATTTTTTTAATAATTTTCATCTGATCTGTATAATTTAGATCATAATGTATTGGAATTGATAAACAAGAATTATAATATTTTGATGAATTTATATATTTTTTTTCATAATTTTTTTCATAATAAATTGGTTGCATTGGTAATGGAATATAATGCACTTGAGTTCCGATATTAAATTTTTTAAGATTTTTCATTAAATCTTCCCTTGAAACCCCTAGACTATCAAAATTTATTCTTAGAATGTATAAATGATTGCTACTAAACTCTCTAAATTTTTTTTGTGGTAATTCAATAGATTTAATATTTGAAAAATGCTTATCGTAAATTTTTGCAATGCTACGCCTTTTTTTTATAAATTTATTTATTCTATCAAGTTGAGAGATTGCAAGTGCACTTTGAACATCAGTAATTCTATAGTTAAAGCCAAGATTCTGCATTTCATATGCAAATTCACTATTTTTTAACTGAGAATTGATAAATTTCTTTTTATCTCTTACAATTCCATGAGATCTTAAAGAAACAAGTTTTTCATAAAAGTCTTTGTTATTTGTTGTTATTATTCCTCCTTCTCCTGATGCAACTATTTTGACAGGATGAAACGAAAAAACTGTTGCAAGCGAATATTTACAACAACCAACTTTTTCACCTGACAAATATTTAGCACCTAAGGCATGTGACGCATCTTCAATAATATCAAAATTATATTTTTTCTTATAATTATTGATTTTTTTCATTTCACATGGCAAGCCAGCAAAATGCACTGGCATAACAAGACTATTTGATCTAATTTTTTTTAATTTTTTCTCAAGATTTTTTTCATCAATATTAATTGTATCTAAATCGATGTCTGAAAAAATGACTTTTGATCCACAATGTTTTGCAGAATTCGCTGACGATATAAAAGTTATAGGCGAGGTGATGAGATTGTTTTTCTTGTTTAGGTTATATGCTAAACAAGAAAGATGTAAACCTGCTGAAGCACTTGAAACTGCAACAGCAAATTTTGAACCCACAAACTTTGCAACTTTTCTCTCAAATTCTTGAATTTTTGGTCCCTGAGTTAGATAATTACTCTTTAGAACTTCATTAACAGATTTAATATCAGAATTATTAATTGATTGTTTTCCATATGGAATAAATTTTTCTATTCTTGTTTTATAATCAAGTTTTTTAATTTGATCTTTAATTGAAAAATTTTCTCTATAAAGAATTTTTTTCAATTTAGAATTATCTAGGCACATGTTATGTGGTCTTTTGATTAAGTTTTTCTTAGAATTTAATTTAATTGGAATTATTAATTTTCTATTTAACTTAAATTCTTTAGCTAATAATAATCCGAATTGATATTTACTTATTTTTTCATTTGAGGATATATTAATTATCCCTTTGTAATTTTTTTTTATTAAAAGTAATATTATTTTAGATAATTTAGAAATAGATACTGGATTAAAGTATACATCATTAAACAAAGATACTTTTAGTCCACTACTTAATTTGTCTATAATTTCATCGCTAAAAGACTTTCTATAATAAAGTCCTTCTCCAAAAAAATTAGTTCTTATAACAAGACTATTATCTGAATTATTCAAAATTTTTTTTTCACTAATTATTTTCGTATGAGCATAGTAGTTAATTGCAAAAGTCTGGTCAGTTTCCAAATATTTACTTTTACTACTAACCCCAAATAAATGGTCTGAGGAAATTGAAA
>PAGZ01000047.1 GCA_002704625.1 Candidatus Pelagibacter sp. | reverse complement strand
AATTTTATGGATCCATCAGGCAATGTTTTTCCTCCAGATAATTATACAACAAGTTATCTGGATCTATCAGGCAATGTTCCTCCAGATAATTTAGATCTATCAAATAATTATACAACAAGTTATGTGGATCCATCAGGCAATATATTTATCCTCCAGATAGCAAGATAGATTTTTAATAAATTTTATATATTATATAAATACATGCCGGTTAATTGCTGCAAAGCTAGTAAAAAACAAAAAACTTGTAAAAGAAAAAGTGATAGTAAAATATTTAAATTGCCTAGAAGATTCACACAAAAACAATGTTTACGTGGGGTTAAGGGATTTACTATGAGAAGTTCATGTGCTCCATATAAAGATTGTCAACAAGTTAAGGGTAATGTTTATCGTGCTACTGCTGTTATCAATAATTATTCTAATAAATCAAATATTACTTCAATTAATGGTATTATTCATTTTAAATCTAAAGGAAACAAATGCAAAATAAGTTATGATATAAGCGGTTTAACTGATGGAAAGCACGGATTTCACATTCATAGATGTGGTGATATATCAAAAGGTTGTGCTGGTGGCTGTAATCATTTTAATCCTACTAATTCTCAGCACGGAGGATCTCATAGTAAACAAAGACATGCTGGTGATTTGGGTAATATTATAGCAAAAAACGATGGTTTCGCAAAGGGTAGTGTAACAGTAAAAGATCTTTCATGCGACCATCGCTCTTTAAAATCAATAATAGGTAGAATGATTATTATTCATAAAGATGAAGATGATCTTGGAAAAGGTGATAATGAAGAATCTTTGAAAACTGGTAATGCTGGAGAAAGAATTGCTTGTGCAGTTATTGGCATTGCAGACTAGATAACTAACTATTACTACAGATATTTATCTAGTAAATTGCATTTTAAATCTATTTATTTTATCACGATTTCCTGCATTAACTCTAGTAACACTCTTGCTGGACTTATCTTTGATCATATTGTGGTCCACTATCGTATCCGAAGCCAATCTCCTCGACCGCCTCGGCCTCCGCGTTGATGGCTCCTTAACTTCTTCTGACCACGACACACTCTTGTGAGACCGCTCTCCTATTGATGCGTCTTTTGTTAAGATAGATTTATTATAAAACATTTGATTTCTAGCCACTTGTTCTTCTTGAAATAATGCCTTAGCTAGAGCCTCATCATTAGTTATATCAGGAATAGAAACTTTTTCTGTTATTTCTAATATAACATTATTGTCCATTATATCTTAGACTCTTTAAAGATTATAAATTGTCCCTTTTTACTATATTTTGTTTTACCCTTCTCTTTATCATATCCAAATTGGTTAGAAATATATTGAACATTATTTTTAACAAAATTATGACTATAGTGTGTGTGTCCTGATATACAAGTTATGTTATCACCAGTTAACTCTAATTCACAACCAAACTCATCTAATACTTTTCTATTTTCTAATCTATGCTTTTTTTGTCGAACATGTTCATTTTCTAATGTTAATGGAAAATGTGTTAATATAATATTATATTTAGATTTATCAATTGAATCTAATATCCATTTTTTACATTTTTTATGTAAGATGTTTATATTTTCACATCCAATTTGTTTCAAATTACCTTCTTCTGTGCGTAGCATTATTTTGGTAGGAGAACCGCCAATGTGTCCTTTATGAAAATCCCCCCATGATGTAGTACCTATAATATTTATATTACCTAAATTTATACACTCTTGTTCTAGTAAATATGCATTACTATATTTACTATATAGTTTCTTGTATCTTATAAACAGTTCATCCATACTTTCAGTTGTACTGTAATATTCATTATTGCCTAATACTGAAACGACTAGCTTCCATTTATGGCAACACGTATTTAGAAAAACTTCATATTTTGAATCATCAATACGTCCAATATCACCAGCTAAAAATAATATTTCACTACATTTCTCCAATTCAATGTTATGATCTAATTTTTCTAGATGTAAATCTGAATATACCTGAATATCTATCATAATTACTATATATTATGGTAATTGTTTTTAACTTTCTTTTGAAATTTCCATAAATTTTTAATCTTTTTTGACATTCTCTTATACAACAAGCAAATGATGCACCACTATGCCCATCACTATCTGTCAATGCAGCCAATTTATCAATTTTTTCATTTCTATCCCACATAAATCCTTTATCTGGAGGTGATCCGTTTATTACATATTCTTTCAAAGAAGAATCTGCTATTATATGCGCTATCATGTTGTTTACACATTTTGCCCAGTAAGAGCTGCTTATGTTTTATTATAAATATATTAATTAACATAACTTCATTTTTTTAGTAAAGTATATAAAGCGTTTATGGTTTATAAAATTATCGTATAGATATGAGATTCATGACAGTAGTAAGAATGATGGCTTTACAGCAATCTTATATAAGACCATTAATAACTCCATTTTATAAAATCCAAACAAGAAGCATTAGCACTACCAGAAAACTTGGTGCAGTTCAAATGGCTCAACCGGATTACTATGATAATGATTATTATTATGAAAATTATATTGACTATAAAGAATTGGCAGTAAGGCGAGCCAATGCTTTAAAAAATCTATACTCAGCAAAATCATTTACCCCCTGTCATTATTGTGATGGTACTGGATATATTGAGTGCACTTATTGCAATAATGGTTGTTGGCGTTGTAAAAATACAACTATGCTTAAATGTCGATTTTGTGGTGGAGATGGTCAAGGTCGCCCAATATATCAAACTGTATCAAACGAATAATATGTTAGCAAATTGCAATTAGAGCGATGTGCTAAAGATGATTTCGATAACACTAAAAGTCATACAATCCAAGGAATAAAACATTTATTTCCTGCAATGTAGAACACAATAATAATAATAAAAATATTATTATCATTGGCCTTTACATATTAAAGTAATCAGCTACTGTACCATTTCCGTTGTGTTTATTTTCTATCCTAATTAGCCAATCATCAAACAATAGCCCTTTTACTTCACGATTACGCAATGTCTCAAGTCGTCTTTTAAAAGTTTCTTCATCAGGATGTTTCTCCTGCAATTTATTAATCTGTTCTTTCCATACCCGAAGTGTTGGTCCTTTCTTTTTCTTAAATAATTTCATTTTTTCAAGAACTAAGGCGAAAACTTGTTGAACAGGTTTCATAATTTGATTTGTAATATAATGTGCATAGTCAATCTCAAGATTATTTTCTTCAATAAATGTTGGCAACTCAATCTTATCTCCCTGAAGTGCTTTCTTATTAGGATTCTTAAAATATACATACGGGATTCTATCACCAATACTCGGCTTATTGCCAGGATCACGACGACCGATTCTATCTGCTAAAACTTTGTGTGCAATCTGTTTAGGATTTTTATAATTACCTCGTAATGCTTTTGTGATAATCAACTTTGAAATACCAACCTTACTTTCAATAAGGCCCTTTAAACTATCACCTAAGAAGCTTGCTGCCTTTTCAATATCTTTATCTTTCATCAAGATATCAATAATGCCACCATACACATCTTTAACTACACCAGCATTATCACGTCGTTTCAAAACAATACCCATAGATTTTCGCTTACACTTATGCGGATCAGTTTCATAAAGCATACCAACATATCTCTTTTTAGAAAGCAAACAGAATGGCAGGAATGTTTTCTCATATTCAAGATCATGTGGTGGTTTTAAGAACTTACTTGCTAACTCACCTGCTTTAATTGATAATTCAATTGTTATTTCTAATGCTTTTTGTCCTTTAATAGGTGTTCCATCTAGCTCTTCTAAATTAAACTTGAAGAATACACTATCAGTATCGCCATATACATATTCTGCCTTGGTTTTTACTTGACCATGTTTTGTATCAACAATTCGATTTTTATATGCTTCTTCAATAACTCGCTGACCATAAGTCAAAAGCTTACGACCAGTTGCTGTTGTCGAAGCTGCAACATCCTTTTCATAGAATGTACTAGTTTTAGCACCTGTCTGTCCATAAACGGAGTTAGCTGTCACTTTAATTGAAAACTGTCGCTTATCCAAAACATTTTTCATAAACTCTGTTGGCGCAGTTGGAATAAGTTTTCTCGTTGCTTTTCTAGAAGCGAGACATTCTTTAAGAATTGCTGGTAAGATACCAAGTTCGCCATCTGGAAATTGTGCAAAACGACAGATTTTATAACCTACTTTCACTTTTTCCATTGCTGATTTTGGATTATTATTTTTGCGACGCCATTGATATGTATCATAGGTGACATCAACATATTTGTATCCATCCAAATTATCATATACATAACCACCATCTTCATCACTTTCACCCCAGGTACCTATCAAATTACCATCCAAATCATACTCTTTTGTCCATACTTTACTATCAGGCGATATATTTTCACTAATCATTGATGATGGATACAGCGAACTATAATCAACACATGCTACTGGATCTTCTAGATACAAATCTGACTTTGGAGGAAGTACAATCGCACCTTCATATCCTTCATCAGAATTAGCTTTGTCAAGAACTGGCATTAATGTATTCTTTTCCCTACATTTTAACGAAAGGAAACTTGTTAGCTTAATACCTTGTCCTCGCATTACTAAGAAGTCCATTGGTACACTGCAAAGTGACGCCATTTCTATGTATCCTGTTAAAACATCAATCTTACGCATTAAATGATGCACTAAGTTGCAATCTTGAATACAATATTTTGCAATCAAATATCTTTCATTTGGGCCTTCATTAGTCATTCTAAAGATATCTTGTGGTGTAACATCGTCCTTTGCCATACCCCACTTAACTTTTTTATTCATATCAGGAGTTTCATGCCCATTAATCCAAAATGTTCCATTTTTTTCATCAATTTTAATAACCTGAAACTTCGCACCTTCTTTGTAAGAATCTACACTGTGTGATTCTTCATCAAAACTTACAAAACATTCTTGTTCTAGTCCTTGCAAGTTTTTGCTTATAATTTTTGTTGTGCCATCATCTTCATGATATATTGCCTTTACATAGTCTCCAATAAAGTATCCGGAAACGTAATCTAGTTTATAACTTGTCAAATTATAATCTCGACGAAAGTAATTATACATATCAACCTGCAAGCGACCATTCATTTTGATAAACTTCAGATCATGTTGGCCACTAGCAATAAAGATTGTATTTTCTTCAATATTTGTTTTACCAGTTTTCCAGTCTTTTTTCCAACATATTTCTCCGTTATTTCTAGATAATTTTAAAAATTCACGAGTTATCCCCAACTCCTTAGTGCGAGTGTACATAAACGGATAATCAAAACCAAATATGTTGTATCCAGTAACAATATCTGGATTCTCTTTTTGAACTAGTTTTGTCCAAGCAAGCAATACTTCAGATTCGGTAGAGTAACTATCAAATTGTGAGTTTGAAACTTGACCCAAATCATTGCATGTATCTTTCACAATACAATGATTTAGATATGGTTCATTATCTTCAACTCTCCAAAAGGTTGAACCAATAAACGTAACTTCATCTCCCTTTACAGGTGGATATGTTTTTGTTAATTCAATATTCAAACTATTAATTTTTGTTTCACGATCAATGCGATCATTATTCAATATCTCCAATGGAGTAAGTCCCGTTTTAATATTTTTCTTTTTTTTCTTTCCAGACCAGTCATAAGATTCTTCTGCGCCATCTTCAGCAACTCCTTCTTCTCCACAAAAGTTATCATCATTGTCACTTTCAATATCATCTTCTTCATCGTCTTCAAAATTATCATTTTTAACAATTCTTTTAACAAAAGCATTTGTTAGTCCAGTAATCATAGACTCAGGTGGTTGCTGTTTAGGATAAATCCTATCAACATTAAATACTGGCTCATAATTATAACCAAACGCAGTTGTAATAATATCTTCAATATATTGGTTAATTCTCCTATCTTCAGTTCTATCCTCCCAAACATCTACCATGTTCTTAGCAAGAGCTTTGTAGTTCTTTTTTGCCAGAGGAAAGTCACCATGACTACTTGAAGCTTCAATATCAAAACTCATGACAGTATATGGAACTTGCGTTTCCAAATCAGGATGGCTGATAATTCTTTTCCAGTCAACTGCAATTTCAAAATCAAGATTAGTCTTTCTTTTGTGTTTGGGAATTGTTCGAATATGTGCTTTTGGAACACTTATCCAACCAGAAGGTTTTATTTCTTTTAAATGAAACAATCGCAATAATGGCGGTATCTGTGCTTCATAAAGCTCTGTTTCATGTCCATTTACTTCAAATGTAGTAAGTGTTTTTTTGTATTCTTTACCATCTCTTTCATATATATACCACAAGTTCTTGAACTTGCGCCAAGCTTGTTCATTACTGAAATCAACTCTTACAAACTTGTGTTGTTTTTTAGCATCAAATCCATAAAACTTATGACGTTTAACCAACGTTGTATTTAAAATAGTATTCTCATACCATTGCGAATTAACAGCTTGATACATTGCATGAACAAGCATTGCTTTGTGACCAGTTTTAAAATGCTGAGGCACTTTAACATAAAAGAATGGCGTAAACCCTTGTGCTGTTATACTTGCATTTTGACCATTTTCATTTATACCAAACATTTGTACTTCATAAGGACGTTCAGCACAGGTTTTACCACTATCATCATCATAAGCATTGAATGTTGTAAGTCGAAATCTAAAAGCAGGCATTAAGTTACCACTACACTTTTCTGTCATTAGTTGTTTAACAACAATTATAAACATTTGCTTAGATCAATTTTCTCCCTATTTATTAGAGAATATGTTAGATGATTTTGCAAAAACAAAACATGGGTTTATTAGTATACTTATTCTATCCTCTATAATTGGATGGATAGCAACATATCATGATGAAAAACTATTACTTGAAGAAGTAAGTACATTGTCATTATTATTATATGAAACAATAACACTGTTATTAGTTATTTTATTAATGGCATTTATTTCAAAACCTGCAAGAAAAACCATTGCAAGTACTATTCATAAAATAGACGGTAAAACATTTTTATTACTTTGTTTTTTCTCTCTTGTTGGTGTTGGATTATCATTTACAGGTGATTTTATATTAAAACATCATGGTACTGCTAAGGTTAGATTTGGTGAAGTTATAACAAGTTTTATAATAACCGGAACAATTTATCTATTTTTGGAACGCAATAACTTTAATATTAAGAAATTGCTTTTCTTTTTAACTATGTTAGGTGGAGCAATCGGTTTCGTCATTAATGATTAATTTCTTTTTTTATAAGTTTTTTTCTTTTTAATTTTGCGACGTTTTTTGGTAGAATTCTGTTTAATTTTACGTCTTACTGTCTTACGTTTCTTGACATTACGACGTGTAGTTTTAGTACGCTTTCGTTTACCACCATTTTGATCCATTTCAGCGAGAATGAAATCTGCCATTGCATCTGCCTGTCTTCCACCTGTATGTTCTTTTACTTTATCTCCATGAATAAAAATTATTGTTGGTACACCTTGTGTCTCTGGTAGACGTGCACTTTTATGTTTTATTTGTGGTGTTAAACTTGATTCTACATCCATAATTGTAATATCTATGTCTTTCAACTTTTTATGATTTTTTAATGATTCCCATTCTTCTTTCATTGCTACGCAATGTCCGCAATTTTTAGAATGGTATCTCACTAATAAAGCATTTATAGCAGATAATCTATCTAATTCACCTGGGTTATTAGGATCTAATGTAAGAAATAGCATTATATTTTAAAGAGAGATAAAAAGAGTTCCAAAGTATTTTCTGAGTAAACTATATATGAAACTAAAGGCAGCAATAATAGGTTTAGTATTTCTATTAGGATTGTATTTTATTTGTGTTCAAGGAAAAGTAAAAGAAGGTTTTCAAGATAAAAATGATTTACTATATCGTTGCCCTAATATACTTATTCAAAAAGGCAATAGATTTCACTTATTTAATTCTACATTGGCAAATATACCAGGAGTTAATCCTATTTCATTTAATCATTTAGACGACTACACACAATTTACTGAATGGCAGCGAAGTCAAGGCATTAGATGTCCTATCTTATACGTACAGGAATCATATGATGCACAAGGCAATCCAGTATACACTGCTAGACCTTCGCCAACAGATCCTCAAGGAGGATTACCTGTTCATGGTTTACCTATACCACCTGGTGGTCCACCTGGTAGCTCTGAACCAATTACAAAATTATTTGATGCTGGTAGAGATGATCCACCTTATAATTATAATAGTTATCCTTCATATGACCAACAAGATCAATATATTGGCCTAAACACCCCTCTTGATCAAATGTTTCATGATACTGGAAGTAAGGTAAGTCCTAATCCTATGGATTCCAATTGGGGAGGTCGAGCTTACACACAAAAACTCGTTGATGAAGGATATTATAAAGAAGATGAAGTTAAAATAGCAGTTGTGTAAAGTAATTTAATGAAGGATTCTTACATAGATGTAAAGTTATAATTTGAAAATTGAAAACATCATCAAATTATATTTTATTATGGTATTTTATCAAGGATAATCATAGCTTCATTTAATGTTTTTCTAAAGTTGTGCAAATTGTTAACAACACTGATAGATTTTTGAGCATCAACAGTTGTTGGATCGGTAGCTACTGTTTCTGCTGTATTAATAACTTCAGATAGTAGAGTCATCGAAACAACTTTCTCTAGTTGTACGATTGTGTCTTCATAATTACTTCTATTTTTATGAACGGCTAATTTAGTATCAACTTGGTCGGCATCGCTACTAATTTTACTAGAAATATTAGCAGGAGATGTATCAGTACTTGACATACCTTCTATAATTTTACGCTGATAACTAAAAACTTTCATTGCAATTGCAACAGCAATAATTAATAAAAATGCTATCCCAACTAATTTGTACAGGTCGTCTTGATTTATCATGCTGTATATAATTATTAGAAAGAATATAATGTCTATGTATCTACTTCAACTAAACCAGGTTTTCCTAATAAAAAATTGTATACATTGGATGTACATACTTTTGTTAGTTTTCTAGTTTTACCACTCTTTGTAAGTGTTGTAATATCATCAAGGGCTTTATCATTCGCTGTAATTGCTTGAATCAAATTAGGTACACTTTGATATTTATCCATAATTGCACATGCAGATGCTGTGCTTACAGAAGGTATTTGAGCCAACATTATAGA
The DNA here is from genome assembly GCA_002704625.1 of Candidatus Pelagibacter sp. Next base: position 47,865 of record PAGZ01000047.1, on the reverse strand, counting down.
TCCAATATTTTCAGGTGTAATATTGGCTTTTTTCACACGCTTACTAACTGCAGTATAATCTTTATTACTAGAATTGTCACAACCGTCCTCATCAACATGATAAAAGTATTTCTCTTTTATTCTTCCTAATTTATCAGCGGTTTGTAATAACCATAACGCAGATTCTGTAGTATCTGCTGAACGATAGATTGAAAACCCTTTTGACCACATAATTGAAGTCATCGCTGAGATTAGTGCTTCTTTATTAATACTTCTACCATATTTGCTTGATTCATATGTATGAATATTACCTTCTAATAAATAAATTATTGAATGATTATGTAGATTACATTGATCTAGTCGAAAACTTTGCTCATTATATCTACCATCACGAATACTTGCAGCCAAATCCGTAAGAGTTTTTCTCTCTATTATTAATTGTTCTTTTCCATCATTTTGACATATTATTATATCTCCTATTGACAAACTGCATGTCTCTATAGTTATTTTACTAAATAGCCCATTTATTCTTAGTTTTGTAATTTCACTATGCAAATCTGTTTCTCGAAAGTCTAATCGTATTATCATATATATGTATTAATGAGTTTGTTATTAAGTTTTAAATCATGTGCTTATTAATTAAGATATTAAGTTTTATTTAATAATAAACCGGTTATCATTAATATTATACCTATGTACTGTTTACATGCTAGTTTATTTAAATTTTTGTAGTCTATTATATAACTCATTATAATTGTTAATATTTGTATTTTTGTTGTTAAATTACTTATATCTTTTTTAACTTTTATTAATTCAGTCATTTTATAAGAGCTTAATATTGTTAATGCACTACTTATTAATGCACAATTTATTTGTTTTATATTTATATCATGAAGGTTAAATTTTTCTTTATTTAAACATAAAAATATTGCATTTCCGGCTGTTGTTGACAGTTGAACTAGTAAATATCCGGTTTCCATATTTAATTGTTGTATTGCTTGTTTTTTAATAAACGGGTTAATACTATAACATACTACAACAATCAATGTATTTATATTGTACATATGATATTACATTATAATAATTTTTACATTAATCACAGTATCACTTATGTCAAGTATTTTTAACTAGTTAACGTGGCAATACATTCGTGTAACATGACTTAAATGTATACTGCAGTATAATATACTCATGGCAGCAGTTATACAAGAAGAGGTACAAGAAGAGGTACAAGAACAGATCGATCCTACGAAACTTGCCCAGGAAGAAGATGTCTATAATACAGATGAGGGGCTTGTATTTAATCCCTATAATGAACGTAATAAGGAGATTACATTGAGCGAAGTTCAATCTATTCTCAGAGAATACGGCATTAATGCACCAGTTCATAATCTTGAATTGTATAAACGAGCATTTGTACATAGATCATATACTAAGCGACCACATCTAGAAAATGTTGCTGCTAATGTAAGTATTACTGAACAACCAGCAAATTGTATGCCACTTAAAACAAAATCAAATGAACGACTAGAGTTTTTGGGAGATGGCGTCCTTGAATTAATTACAAAATATTATCTGTATCGTCGTTTCACTAAAGAAGATGAAGGCTTCATGACTGAAAAGAAAATTGCTCTTGTTAAAAATGAACATATTGGTAAACTAGCATATCTAATGAAACTAAATAAATGGTTTATTCTTTCACGAAACACTGAAGAAAAAAGCACTAGAACTAATCTAAAAAAACTAGGTTGTTTATTTGAAGCTTTTTTGGGTGCATTGTTTCTTGATTTTAATAAAATCGATGTAAATGATGAAAATGGGTGGTTTAAAAATGTATTTGTTACTGGACCAGGTTTTCAAATGGCGCAGATATTTGTAGAAAATGTATTTGAAAAGTTTGTTGATTGGCAGAAACTTATTAGAATTGATGATAATTTTAAAAATATTTTGCAAGTCAAGATACAAAAAGAGTTTAAAATAACACCAGACTATCTAGAGATTTCTAGGGATGCAGAAAATGGTTATCATATGGGAGTATATCTTTGTATGAATCAAGCAATATATAATGTAAAACATGAAGATGCTATTCCTTTTGAAGAGTATGGATGTTTTTCGGCAATTAAAGATGCCGTATCTCAAGAAAAACCTGTTTTCGTGCTTCTTGGAGTAGGATGTCATCAGGTTAAAAAGAAGGCTGAACAGTCCGCTTGTGAACAGGCAATCTTGGACATTGATGAAGGAAATTCTGTTTAGACCTTCCTAATTATTGATTGTGTAAAATATTAGCCTCATTATCAATACTATCTTGATAATTAATAATATGATATATTTTTCTTAATTAAAATACTTACCTGATTATCATATATGATAAAACTAAATAAAACTTTTATATTAAAATACTATATATGTCTGCCGCTCTTTTAGCTAGATTAAAAGTTAAAAATCAACCTAAACGCCCAAATGATATTGATGTAATAATAAAACCACCAGAACAGGCTATAGAAGTGGAATTACAAACTAAAATTGTTGATAGACGTGCAGAACTCGGATTTAATAGAGAGCAGTTTTTACAGCAGTTAGAACCAGCAATGGCTATAAAACTACAAAAACCTAATATATCAGATGTAAAAATTCAAGTAGATAATGTCCCGCTTGAGCAGCCCATAAAAGAGATAACAAAGAAACAAAAAAAATTACAACGAAAAGTTAAACTTCTTGTAGAAGAAGACGGTGATACACCTCCACCTAGACGTCGCAAAAGAAAAACGCCAATAGGTATAACTAGAGTTTTACCAGAAGGTCTTGTACAGATTGGTGAGACAACTATGGCAGAACGTTTAGCTCCAAAGCCAGCTGAGATTTTGATAAAAGCATCTGAATATTATATGGACAATCGTGAGATATTTATTAATTTTATTAATTCATTATTTGCTCCTTACAAAGAAGAACTTCAAGATGCTGCTGCCAATACAACATGTGAAAGTAGAAGTGGTAATGATTTTTCATTAATGGCACATCAAAAAATTGTTAGAGACTATCTTAATTTAATTACACCATATAGAGGTATACTTTTGTATCATGGTCTTGGGTCAGGTAAAACTTGTTCTTCTATTGCGATTGCTGAAGGCATGAAAGACAATAAAAGAATTATTGTTATGACACCTGCTTCTCTTCGTAGAAACTACTATGAAGAATTAAAAAAATGCGGAGATTTAATGTACAAAAAAAATCAATTTTGGGAGTTTGTTTCTGCTACAGAGGAAAATATCAATACATTATCTTCTGTATTAAACCTTTCTATAGAATATATTATAAAAGCTGGTGGAGCTTGGTTAGTAAATGTCAAAAAATCTCCTAATTATGACTCATTGAAATCTGTAGAAAAAGAACAGCTTGATAAACAATTAGATGAAATGATTCGATACAAATACCAATTTATTTCTTATAATGGACTTCGAAAAAGCCACTTAAATCAATTAACAAAAGATAAAGATGGTAGTCGCGTGAATCCGTTTGATAATACTGTAGTAATTATTGATGAAGCACACAATCTTGTGGGACGGATTGTTAATAAACTAACTAGAAATGATAATGAATCTACTTCTATGCAGTTGTATCAGCTTTTAATGGCTGCAGATAATGCAAAAATTATTATGTTGTCTGGTACTCCAATTATTAATTATCCTAATGAAATAGCTATACTCTTTAATATGCTCAGAGGTTACATTAAAACCTGGAACTTTAAATTAACTATTAACTCAGAAAGAAGTATAACTAAAAAAACTTTTCAAGATATGTTTAAAAGCACAGTATTAGGCGGTAATATTACAGACTTTATTGATTATAATTCTAGTTCTACAACTTTAACTGTAACACGAAATCCATTTGGTTTTGTTAACAAAACATCAAAAGGAGTATATGAAGGTGTTAGAGTTGGTGATAGAGGTGAAATGACAGATGCTGACTTTGTTGGACATTTAACTCGTTTACTTGGAAAACAACGCATAACCATTACTAGAACGAGTATTGAAAATTACAAGGCTTTACCAGATAAACTTGATGATTTTAAAGCTTTATTCGTAGATGATGAAAATAACGTTAGAAATCAAAATATGTTTAAGCGTAGGATATTGGGACTTGCTTCTTATTTTAGAAGTGCACAGGAAAATCTTATGCCTAGATATACAAAAGGCCAAAACTTCCATATTGTTGATGTAACTATGAGTGACTTTCAATTTGGAGTTTATGAAGAGGCTCGTGTCCAAGAAAGAAAAATTGAATTAAATAATGCTAGAAAGCGAAAAAAAAATGTTGGAGCTGGATTATACGAAGAAACAGTATCAACATATCGGATTTTTTCAAGAGCATTTTGTAATTTTGTTTTTCCAAGGCCAGATATTAAACGACCCATGCCAGATAAAAAAGAAGAGGACGGCGAAACTACAGAAGAATTAACAGACATAGCCGATGAAGATTTACTTGATGCTGAGATTACAAGTGATAATGTTGATGGTAGAATTGATGCTGATGATATACCAGATGATGAAAAAATTGACGGATCATATGATCAACGCATTAAAAGTGCACTTTCTATGTTAAGAACTAATAAAGAAAAGTATCTTACTGGAGAAAATCTTGAAAGATTTGGCCCAAAAATGGCAGCTATATTAGATAATATTACAAATCCTGAACATCGCGGATTACATCTTGTATACAGTCAATTTCGTACTCTTGAAGGTATTGGAGTTTTTAAACTTGTACTTGAAGCCAACGGATTTGCAGAGTTTAAAATTAAAAACACTGAACAGGGTTGGAAAATGAATGTTCCTTTAGAAGATCGTGGTAAACCTATGTTTGTATTATATACTGGTACAGAAAGTGCAGAAGAAAAAGAAATTGTTAGAAATGTTTACAATGGTGATTGGAAGTTTATTAGCCCTTCTCTTGAAGCTGAACTAAGAAAAATATCTGGTGACAATAAATATGGGGAAATAATTAAAATATTTATGATTACTGCTTCTGGTGCAGAAGGCATTTCTCTTAAAAACACTCGGTATGTTCATATTATGGAACCCTATTGGCATCCTGTTAGAATCCAGCAAGTTATAGGTAGAGCACGCAGAATATGTTCTCACCAAGAATTACCAGAACAACTAAGAAGTGTTGACGTGTTTCTTTATCTTATGGTATTCTCTAAGGAACAACTTAGTAGTGAAGCTACTATAGAATTAAGATTAAAAGATACAAGCAAACGTGATGGTATTACGCCATTCACTAGTGATCAAGCACTTTTTGAAATTGCCAATCTAAAAGAAGAAGTAACAGATAAATTATTAGATTCGGTTAAAGAAGCTTCTATTGATTGCTCTCTTCATGATACTAATAACGAAGGGCTAACATGCTTTTCATTTGGGACTGTTGATCCATCATTATTTTCATTTGCTGGATCATATGCAGATGAGGATGATGATGCAGTTGCTGCTCAAAATGAGCGAGAGATAGAACTTGATGCAATTGAAGTTAGTATTGAAGGCACCAAATATGCTTTAGTTGAAGAAACAGGTAATGTATATGATTGGGATAGTTACATGGCAAAACGGCCTATTCAAGTTGGACAAATTATCAAAAAAGGAAAAGAAATTGAGTTTCGTCGATTATAATTTATAATTGATCTCTGATATTTATTATATAATTATAAGAGATCCTACATATCTTTTAATTTTTCTTTTATTTCAATAAGATCTTGCTCTATTTTAGTTATAATTTTCATTATTTGATCTTTTACATTTTCTTTTGGAGATAAAAATGCTGGATCTTCTTGACTAGAATTAGAATTACTTTTAGATGATAAAAATTGTATTAAATCTAAACTATTTTCCTCTTTTGAATCTTCTGAAAAAGTTACACGTTTATCTTTTACATTAGGTGGTGTATTTACAAAAGTAATTGATGGTTTTTCTATTTTTTCGCCAATATTTAATATTAGTGGTTCTGGATTAATATCTGAACCAGCACCATTATTACTAATCCATTTTTCCGCTGCATTTGTATCTTGATCTTGCATAACTTGATTTAATTGTTTTGATCTTTTTTCCATAATATTTGCTAACAAATTATCCATTTCAGATCCAATTGGTTTTTCCTCTGAATTGTCTGAAAAGTCAATTCCTTTTGGTTTTTCTTCAGATATTAATTTATTAAACTCTTGTTGCTTATTTTGAAACTTATTTTGCATTTTTTCACTTCTCTCTTCAGCTAGCTCCTTACTTGTAACGCGCGAAGGTGCTTCCTCAGATGATTGTTGTGTTATATTAGAAGTACGTAAATAGTTTAGCTTTGTACTCATTGAAGTTAATATTTTTTTATTTTTATCTAACAAGCTTTCTGGCGCATTAGATATATCTATGATTTCTTTTTCAAATAATTGTTTCACTTCTTCTACTTTAGTATCATCTATTCCCGCAAAAACATTGCTGTCTGCCATTAGACCCCATAATAATCGTTTATTATCTTGGCTAGAAAAGCTCATATAATAATATATTGTGTCTTGCTTTTAAACTAAATAAAATAAGAGAATTATAATACTTTTATAATATAATATGCCTGGAAAAACAGCTAAAATTAAAAAACATAGTGGGAATAAAACAAAAAAAGTGCATCAAAAAATGAAACCAACATGTAGTCCCGCTAAAAGTAAAAGCGCACATAAAGATACCTGTTATACGAGTGAAGCTTTACAAAAAATGAAAAATCTTTGGAATGCTAGACATAAACACGATAAAATAACAACTAATGATAATCATAAAATATGGCAAGCATTGCGCGATAGATTTACAGGGGTATGCGATACAGAAAAATGTTGGATGCGACAAAAGTTTGCAGCAAATAAATTAGGTCCAGAAATTACATCTTATACATTTGCACCAAATGCTCCGTTATCATGGAAAAATAATCCTAATGAATGGTTGAATAGTTTAGATATCATTGCTGTAATGAAACATTTCGAAAAAGCTTATCCGCGTTTTGCATTCATTGGACCATCTCCTATTGATTTTGATACTCATCTTATGTATGGTGATTGTGTATGGGAAGAACTGTGCAGATTTGATTTGAAAAATATGTTACGAAAACGAAAAAAAATAATAGGAGTGATTTTTAATACTGATCCGCACACAAAAGATGGTGAGCATTGGGTATCATTAATTATAAATATGCAAAGTAAGCCACATCCATATATATTTTATTTTGATAGCAATGGTGATCCGGTAAAAGATGAAATAATGATTTTCGCAAATAGAGTTATTAAACAAGGTGAAAATCTAGGTTATGATATTAAGTTCTATCAAAATCACCCAAAAGAACATCAAATGGAAGATAGTGAGTGTGGTGTTTATTCTCTCTACATGATTACACAGATTTTAAGTGGAGAGAAAACATACCGTTATTTTATAGACCATTCTATTTCTGATGCAGAAATGGAAAAGTTCAGACATGTTTATTTTGATCATAGTAACAATATTAGTTAAACCAATTTTCTACCATATTTCATCCATAAAAATATACTAACAGTAAAACCAAGTAAAAATCCTGCCACACATTGATCTGGATGATCTTTCATAAATGGTCGGGTTACTAATGGACCTAGAAAGAAGGTTAAAAAAGAATAAAATATCATTATTCCTATAGCAGTTGGGCTACTTAAATGTGTCATTATATATATATGATAAACAAAAAATCAAAAAAACAATTTTTATACAATCCTAAAAATCCTAAAAAATCTTTTGATGTTTATATTGATAAAAATCCAAAAGATACTATTTCTATTAAATATTCAACAGTAGATGATGTGAAAAATACTATCCAAAAACTTGAACGACTTTATAAGAGTGGTAAATATAGTCATAAACGCATTTGGCAAGTAGGTATGATAATGAAGGTGCGTTTAGAGGCAATGTACAAACATAAAAATAGATACAAGAAAGCCAAAAATATATATTCGCGCTACAAGCTAGCTGAAAAATATTTTAAGTTTTTAAGTAAGAGAAGCAAGACAGATAAATCCAATAGAAAAAAAATGTCATTTAAAATATATATGTCAAAAACTAAACGCGTTCTCAAAAATACTAACAATAAAACATGTAAGTCAAAAAAAATGACTAGCTGTTGTCCTCATATGATGCCTGTAAATGGTAAATATATGGCTACTACCAAAAAACATGATCTTAAATATAAAGGTAAAACCTATGTTATTAAAACATGCTGTCCAGCATGTGCAATGTCAATGAAGACTATAGCAAAAACGAGTCCTGCTAAGTTTGCAAAAACATACATATCCAGAACTGAAAAAAAAGCACTAATTTTAAAAAATCGTCATACTGGAAAAGTAGTGCAACGAGCTCCATTGAAACATCAAAAAACTACAAAAAAAAATAAATTGCGTAAAAAACAAACTAGACAAAGAAGGTAATTATTTTATACGTTTTTTTTACAATTTTTATTCACATAACATTTAATAGGAGATTCCGGTATTTTCTTTTTAAGACCTTTTACCTTATGTTCATCGGTTTTAATATCTAGATTTTTTTTTCTTGGTGGAGGAGGTGGCCGCAACATTCGAACAGTTTTTCTCTCTACAAAATCATCTAAACTTCCTTCTTTGCCCTCAATTTGTTTCATAATACCCATATCCGCTTTTTTTGTACATGACTCTGCTATTGGTGAAAGATTAATACCAGCATCATATTGTATATTTTTATTTGTTGTACTTTTTTCAAAATCTTTTTGTAGTAAATCGGCGCGATCTGTAACTTTCATATATTCTATTAATTCACTCACGTATAACATGTGAGCGTGTTTTAAATTATCAGTAGGATAATTACCTTTTAACATCTGCTTGTGGAGAGAATAAAGACGTTTTTTATAAAACTTGTAATCTTCCTGTGTTGGTTTATTTTTTTCATCCTTCTTTTCCATTACTTCTTGATAAACATTATTTGCTAAAAATCTTAAAGTAACCTCATTGGTATTAAAATTACTATCAGGCATTTTACTAGTCATTAGATTATTCTAATAAAATTATTATTCACTCTTTAATACACATTTACTATCTTAACAGTTACTATTCATTAATTGGGACCGCGTGCTATTGTTAAAAAGATCTTTTCCTAGATCACATGTATTTGGATTAAAAGGTGCAAATTGTTGTTCTTGGAATAAACCTGGAAACTGTTGTTGTTCTTTTCTACCAACAGCTTCTACTTGATACAAGTCGCTTTTTGTCGAAGGAACATATTCTTTTTGTTCACAGTTTTGCATGGCAAAAAATTGTCGTCTTAATGTTGACTCGTCATTAATATTTGATGCAAAACCACTCCATGGTGATTGTGCATTACCAGGATTGAACACATTACCTACACTAAATGTAGGTTCATTATGAATTGGTACTGTTGTTGGTGCTCTGCGATCAATAATTGGCAATAATGCGTATTTTGTAGAAACGGGTCTTTGACTAAACTGCGGTTGTAGAGGTCGGGAGGGCATATTTCTTTCGGCAATTCTATTACTAATTTCAACATCTCTATTAAGACCACATATGTAATATTGATTAACTTTATTACTCATTATATATATAATAGTTAGCATAATATTTCCAAACACATTCGGTAAATAACCTAAAGTAAAGTGACTAATAATACTAATAATATGTGTGGCATTCTTAGCATATTGAATTATCACGCATGTGATTCATCTCTAGATTTGTATGGAGCAGTTGATGCAGGAAAAGCACGAGGACCTGAACAAACAGATTCACAAACATGTAATAGTGTACATCATGTGTTTCACAGACTAGCCATTAATGGTCTTGATCCTCAATCAATGATGCCCTTAGATATTGATGATTGTATATTGATTTGCAATGGTGAGATTTATAATTATAACGAACTATGCGAACTACTTAAAATAACACCAACAACTAAAAATGATTGTGAAATTATTATTCATCTTTATAGAAAAGTTGGGATAGAAAGATGTGCTGAATTGTTAGATGGTGAGTTTGCTTTTATTTTGCAAGATAAACGTATAACAGGAACAGAACCAGACAAGGTTTTTGTAGTACGTGATCCATACGGAGTAAGACCACTTTATGTATTAAATAATGTTGTTACAGAACATAATGTTATTGCAGAACATAATGTTATTGCAGTTGCATCAGAATTAAAAGTTCTACATGCACTTACAGAAACTGGAACTATTAATCAAATTACTCCAGGTACAATTACTACGTACAAAAAAGATTGGCGTGTAAATGCTAAATGGTATCTAGAAAAGAGTGAAAAATATCATAATATGGTTCCTTGTACAATAAGCTACAAAACACTTTCTCATACACAAACCAATATTCAACTATTTACAGAAGCAATTGTTTATAATCTAACTGATGCAGTTAGAAAGCGCGTGACTAATACAGATCGACCTGTTGCTTGTCTTTTATCTGGTGGCTTAGATAGTAGTTTAGTTGCAGCACTAGCATGTAAATTATATTCTGGGAAACTAAAAACATATGGTATCGGATTTGAAGGTTCTGAAGATCTTAGAATGGCTAAGATTGTTGCTGATCACATTGGCAGTGATCACGAGTCTATTGTTCTTTCTGAGCAAGACTTTTTGCGTGCTATACCAGAAGTAGTTAAAAGCATAGAAAGTTATGATACTACTACTGTACGTGCAAGTGTTGGTAACTATCTTGTTTCAAAGCGTATAGCACAAATTGGCAAAGAAAAAGTTGTTTTAAATGGTGATGGTAGTGATGAAGTAACAGGTGGTTACTTATATTTTACTGCTGCACCAGATGACATATCATTTGATGTTGAGTGTAAGCGACTAATTAACAACATTCACTATTTTGATGTTCTTAGATCAGACAAAAGTGTATCTATTCACGGCTTAGAGCCAAGAACACCATTTTTAGATAAAAGTTTTATACAAATGTATATTAATATCCCTCCGTGTATTCGCAATCCAAACTCAGATTTCAATAAAAATAATATGTTATGGGATCAAATAGCTTCGCAATATCATAGTGACTCTAATATACGAAAAATAATATTAAGTAGACCAACAAAGCTTCTTCTTAGGGGAGCTTTTCATATGCATTATAATACATTACTTCCAAGTAGCGTTCTTTGGCGAACAAAAGAGGCATTTTCTGATGGTGTTTCGTCACAAAAAAAATCATGGTATGAAGTTATTCAAGATTATGTTGCTGATATTGATTTTGATGTTGAAAGTGAAAATATTGCTGCTGGCAATCATATGCCTCCTAAGACTAAAGAACAGGCATGGTATAGAAAAATATTTTGCGATCAATATTCTGATAGAGATAACATCGTGCCATATTTTTGGATGCCGAAATGGGTAAATGCAACTGATGCCAGCGCAAGAACACTGGCATGCTATAATAATACTTCTTCTATCGATGAAGATGATAAGGAAATGGTTTTAGAGAATTAAAATAATTGCATATTTTATATGATAAAAGAGTTACTAGAATATGCAAAAAATTATGGTGATAAAAAATGGCACCAAGATACATTTCAATTTCTTAGTTACGCTTTTTATATTATAACAATTATTACGTTTACTGGTGTAATGGCTATAGATCCATCATATATTGATATCCTTGAAGCAGTTATACAATTATATGTTGCAGGATTTCTTATAATTAAGTTTAATCCACTTGTTAAACATAATAAGGAATTATCTGCCTTTGATCGTCAAATAGCCTATGCTGCTGGTGTTTTTTTATTTTTTACTTCAGTGTTAGGTGTCAGTCTTAAAGCGTGGACATTTTATAAAGTTAAAACTTTTATTTAGATTGCTTATTTTTGCGTGTATTACGTGAACTTTTTTTAATACGATCTTTTCTTATAGTTTTTGGATCTTTATTTATCATCTTTTTATTAAAAAACTCATTTAAATGCATCAAAATCTGTTTACTAATAACAACATCTACAGCTTTTTCATCATAATCTTTATTTAAAACATTGTAATTATATTGATTCATATATTTTTTAACGGCTGAAATAAATACGTCTTTGCTCATATCAATATTATTATTAATATTATCATAATATCTTTCAGCCATAACAGCATATGGTAATGAGTAGCTAAACGGTTTGACATTAATGTAGTAAACATTATCATTTTCCATTAGTGGATGATGTTGATCATCTAAAAAACATATATGAGTATCTGGAGGGACTTTAGAACAACGTATTAGATCATCATATTTTTTATCATTTCCTGTTCTACATAACTCAACGATTTTTCCTTTTACTTTAAATGCTGCTATTATATGATCAAATAATTTTGTATTAATTTTTTTATCAAAGTAACTTGTTATTAGCCTTGCCCAGCTTTTAGGACCCTGATTGTTTGTATACAACATAACACTATCACACAGTTTACGCTTCTTCATATTTGCTAGATGCTCTAAAATATCAATAATTTTTGGTCTTAAAAACTCGGGAAATATATCCATAACTTTAAAAAAATCATTTTCACTTTCCTCTTTTATATCCAGTATATATTTCAATGCATTCCAGAACATATTTATTTCTACAAAGTGACCCAAAGTTTCATCTAAGTCAAAAACAACCATTTTACGTGATTTTTTAATACTCATGGTTACCATAGATGCAGATAATAAAATACACAAATAATATTAATATTATAAGTAACAATAATATTAATAGTAATATTAATAGTAATATTAATAGAAAAAAAATGCCATCCATATATAACTAGATGGCAACACTAACTCATGATGACTATCGAGTTGTGTTAAAATATTATGGTATTAACAAGAAAACAATGACTGTAAAACAGACCCGTACTGCTGCTTTAGATATTTTAGCAAATAAATTATGTCGTTGTATAAAAAAAATTGGTGATGATAAACAAGGTATTGCTATTTGCAAAAATAGTGTATTAGGAAAAAAATCTCTTAAAAATGGTAGATTTACATGTAAAAAAAGAGCAAAGTTATTAACTGATGGAAAAAATAAAGAACCTTTATTAAAAACTAAAAAACAATTATCAATTAAAAATAAAAAGAAAACACGTTCAAAAAGAAGCGTTAGCACTACCAGAAACTTTAACTCAAGAGTTTATAAAGTCAAGAGCAGTAAGTAATACTTGTTCTTGATCCGATAATTTTTGAAATATTAGATTTTCATTCATATTCAATTGAAAAAAAGTATTGAAACGATTTTTACAAACAACTACAATTCCTGTGTCGCCAACTTTCATTTCACATACAATCCCTCCATTTGTTAATTTTAAATTATCAGGGTCTTTTAGTGATATCCATCTAATATAACTTCCATATTTCATATCAGGCAATTCATCTATAAATCTATATGACTGCAATTTTGTTATCATATTATTGTATTCAGATACAGGTAGCTTCAATTTCTTTACTATTTTTTCTTTTTCTGCATGAAGTGTATTAAAATCAATATTTATTAACTCTTCGTTATCTTCATTTTCTAATGCTTGCAATAATTTATTAATATCTAGTGTGCTCATATTAATTATATAATAATGTTATTTTTATAACCTTTACATATATTTTTCAATACTATTTTTAGATTAATAGTATTGACATAAAGACATAACATTTTATAGTAAAATAATGAAGACCGCACTGCTACTTCTATCACTGCTAACTGGCGCTATGGCGCTTAACCCCAGTCCTCTCCCTAACAAGGTAACTAAGACGGTTGGTTCAACTGCTCCTTTTCCAGATTTTGATCCACTCAATCTTTATACACCAACGCGTGAAAAGTTTTATCGTGAGGCAGAACTCAAGCATGGACGTTTAGGAATGGTTGCTGCTACTACCTTTCCTCTAGTAGAATCATTTACTCATGAACCTGCTATTAATGAGTTTCAGAAGCTTGATGATCTTACTCAGATTGGCATTGTAAGTGCTATGCTTGGCATAGAGTTTTATTCTATGGTTCGTGGTTGGGAATCTCCTGATAATCTGGATAACTGGTTTAAGATAAAGGAAGATTATCGTCCTGGTGATTATGGTTTCGCTCTTGTTAAGAATTGGGATTCTGATGAATCTGTTGATCTTCAAAATAAGGAGCTCAATAACGGTCGTCTTGCAATGATTGCTGCCGCCGGAATGATGGCTCAGGAGCTAGTTACTCAGCAGCCACTATTCTAAATAATAACTTAAATACAACAATAATTATTATTAATCTTTCATTTATAATTGAATATTTTCAACAATTTCAAAAACTTTTTGCTCTTCAAGGTCTTGTCTAAACACGAAAGATTAGACACACGCACAATCAAAACAAAAAAATAGAGTTCCAGCCCCGGCACCGACTGCAGCGGAAGGCTGCGGCCGAGCACATGTTAGTCTTGGGCGAGAGCTCGAACTGAATGCCACAACCGCGGCAGGTTTGCAGCCGTCGGCCGTCGATCGTGTAGTTAATAGATTGGGGCTCGCCGCGCATTGCGACCACCGCGGGGATGGGCTCTACCACGTAAGCGATCACAGCGGGCTCTGGCACCGGATGGACTGGCTGTATCGGATGGGCGACCACAGACGGCATCGGTTCTGGCAATTCTGCTAAATTGATTGATTTAGATGGCATAATATAATTAAATCTAGATAAAATTGATATTACTTAAAATGAACAACGTATTATCAATTAACTATGTCAGACGAACAATTTGTAACTCAAACTATGTTAACGTGCTTGGGTAATAAACGCAGACTTGTAGGTGAAATTAAAAATATTGCAATAGAGGTGGCTACCATACTTGGTAAGGAAAAATTGAGAATTGTAGATGGATTCTCTGGATCAACTGTAGTATCTAGAGAACTGGCTAGCATTGCATATGATATTCATTCAAACGATATGGAGAAATATGCTTATTTGATGGCGCGATGTTTTATGGAAAAACCTTCTGAAGAAGAGCAGGAAGAAATAGCATTCTATATTAATTCAATGAATAAATTAGCAGAAAATGGCCCTTATATAAAAGGTATTATATCCAAACTGTATGCACCAGATAATACATTTGACATAAAAGAAGGGGAAAGGGTGTTTTACACGCGTGATAATGCTCTTATAATTGATACTCTTAGGTCTTACATAACTACAACAGTGCCTGAACATTTACAGCATTATTGTTTGGTTCCTCTTCTTACAAGAGCAAGTATACACGCTAATACGGCAGGAGTTTTTAAAGGTTTCTATAAAGATGGAAAAATAGGTAAGTTTGGAGGTGCAGGAGAAAATGCGCTTGAGCGTATAACTAAACCTATTAGATTAGATATACCTATCTGGAGTCAATTTGATTTTAAAGCTACATGTTACAATAAAAATATTAATGATCTAATCAAGGATTTACCCAGCGAAATTGACCTTATTTATCTAGATCCGCCGTATAATCAACATCCTTATGGAAGTAACTACTTTATGTTGAATGTTATAGCTGAAAACAATGAACCAGAAAAAATATCTAAGGTATCTGGTATTCCCGCTGACTGGCAAAGATCAGCTTATAATAGTCATGATAGTGCAGTAGAATCTATGAGTCAACTACTAAAAGATTGTCTTGAAAAAACAGCTTATGTTTTGTTGTCATATAATGATGAAGGTATTATAAAAAAGGCTGACTGGAATATTATATTTGAACCATATAATGTAGAAAAAAAAGAAATTGTTTATGATACCTATAAAGGTAGTCGTAATTTAAAGAATAGAAGTAATAAAGTAATCGAAATTATGTATGTTATTTCAAAATAATTTGCAATGTTTCATCAATAACGCGCTTGCTTATGTTTAATATTTCTTTTTTTCGCCATCTTGAAGCATCATGTTTCATGTCATCCCACTTATGAGCCTTTACATATACAGATGCAATACTATGCCCAGATCTTTTTTCTACATTAGTATTTTCTAGCATTTTATTTAGATCCGCATCTAGATCGGCACACGTAGTTGTTGGTGTAACGCCAAGATAATGATTTGGATAACCAAAATTCATCATCTCAATGCGCTTAGCAATAGTCTCGCTTTTGTGAAAGTCACACCCTGATGCAAAGATAATATAAGGAAAGGCATTCATATGAGCACAAAGCATTTCACAACCTCGAATATTTTTAGCGGCTCTTTCAATGGCATTTCCCAATGACTGTTTTTTTTTGCCTTCTGCAAGCCGAAGATCATTTGTTCCTTGCACTTTATCTTCGCCAATAAATACTGGATAAGTAATATCATTAAATGTAGCAAATATGATACCACCATCTGGTTTCATAGAGACGCCTCTGTTATCTGGATTCGGCTCAGGTCCTCCAGCATTATGAAATGTTTCCTGACAATCAAATAGTGTAATGACAGTTTTATATTCCATAGTTCCACCAAGGTCAGTAATCTTCTTTTCAGCATATTGAAGAACTTCTTTCATAGCTTCTTTTAGAGTAGCTTCTGATTCATTGCTGTCTTGACATAGATGATTACCATTCTTATGATATTTCGTATGTCTTGCTCTAAGACCTCCTGATTGAGTTGCGTGCTTGGAAACTTGTGATGCAAGACTCGCCATTATAAGTTTTTTATAGTAGATCTACTATAAAAAATTTCAAATCAATTTTTTGTTTTATAACTTATCTATCATTGCATTAGCTATAATACCGTATTTCATGATTGGCGTCCCTTTTCTTAGCCTTATTAATTTTTGCATGACGACTATTAGCCTTAGCTTTATTATAGTTCCTATGTTTTTTAGGTATGACCTTAATATAGTTTCTATATTTTTTAGGCATGGCCGTATTATAGTTCTTATATTTTTTAAACATGGCCTTGCGACGCTTTACTTTCATTTTACTTACCGTTGGTTCAGATTCTTTATAAAACCATGCATGAACATGTCCAGGCACAATTACCTCTTCACAAAAGTCTGATAGATCGCTTCTAATATTTGCCAAGTATTCATCAATATAGGGCTCTCCTGACTTCATTAATTTACTAGGAACGTATTCAGGTGCAATATCTACTATTATAACTTTTTCTTTTGCAATATTTATTGCATTATTTATAATTTTCTTACGTGCAAAGCTTGGCGCTTCATGCATTAAAAACATACATGTTACAATATCAAAGTCTTTCTTTGGTTCATAATACTCTGCATACCCTACCTCAAATGTTTTTCCAGGAAACTGCTTCATTGCTTCATGTACCATTTCTTGACTTGCATCAATACCAACAGATCCAAAAATATCTGATGTAGAAAATCCAGTACCACATCCAATATCTAAAATTTTCTTATCTCTACCCTCACGTTTTATAATCTTTTCTCTAATATCTACACTACCATATACAGTATTATCAATCATCTTTGTAAAAGATGGTGCTAACTTTGCATGTATCTTTCCAAGTAATCCGTGATTACCAAAGTTATGTATTCTAGGATCAAATGCATAATTAAGTGGATGCCATGCTTTAGATAGCGGTGTTGTTAACAACGTTACAATACAGGGTAGTGTTTTCATATTAAAATGTTTTAGTAAATATTCTTTACATCCTTTTGATAAAAACTGCGTTTATATACTAGTAATTTATAGCTCAGCAAACCTTGTAGGTATTTTGAATTCATCTTTAATAATTACTTTAAACTCTGAAGTTTGCATAATGGTTTTTATGCTTTTTGTAAAGAAAAATATTTATTTTGATATTAGTAAGGAAAATATTATTGATTATAATACTCTATGTAAGTGAATGTAAATAAACAAATATTTTTTAAAGTTTTTACTAATTCTCAAATGGGAAATTGGAATTTGGACATGTCCAAAATGTCCATTTGGAAAATAGAATGACAAAAAAAGTATTAAAAAAGTAAAAAAATGATAAATTAAAGCATAATGCTGATAATTTATTTTTTTAAGATTAAAATGTCCTTACCATAACTTTTTTAAAAAGACTTAAGTGCATATTTTTCTGTTGCTATTATAATGCATATTCAGCAACAAAAATATGCAAAAAATATGCAATATAAATATTATTGCGCAGTCTGTGACTATGGATGTAGTCGAAAGTTTTTATGGGAGCAACATTTAGGCACTCGAAAACATAAATCGGCAACGGAGGCAACGGATTGTCAACCAGAAGATATGCAAAATAGTGCCCTACATATATGTGAGTATTGTGGCAGAGAATATAAACAAAGATCGGGTTTATGGAGACACAAAAAGAAATGTCAACCACCAAAAACAGCAACGGTAACTACAACAGAAGAGCTAGTTGTATCAGATAATACAAATGATAGTGATGATACAGATATGCGTCTTCTTGTCAAAGAAATGATGACACATATGAGAACGCAAGCAGAACAACTTCAAGCTCAAAATAAAATAATTAGTGATATGATTCCAAACATGGGTAGTAATAATAATAATCGTTTTAATATAAATGTATTTTTAAATGAGCAATGCAAAGATGCATTAGATATGTCAGATTTTTTAGAATCATTGCAGATTCAATTAAGAGATTTAGATTATATTAGAGATAATGGTCTTATGGAAGGAATTAGCACAGTTTTTATAAAAGGTTTGAATCAGTTAGATACGTTTAAACGACCAATACATTGTACTGATGTTAAACGGGAAACTCTATATATAAAAGATGGTGGTGAGTGGGATAGAGATACTGGCAAAGAGAGAATGAAAACCGCAATAGATACTCTTGCAAATAAACATAGAATTGCGCTTGCAGATTGGGAAAGTAAGAATCCTAATTGGCAGCAAAATGAAAGCAAAAAAGATGAATATTTATTACTAGTACAATCTTTGATGGGTGATATTGAAGAGAGTAATGGTGAAAATAAAATTATTAAAACAATAGCCAAAAATACTATTATAGATGATAAGGTCAAAAATTGAAATAAACATAATGAATAATTTTTTGTTGTTATTTATCATAAATAATTGATAGATGTAAAATGATATTATATAGAACAATACTAATCTTATTAAACAGGTGCTTTATTACATCAAAAGAAGAAGTAATAAAAATATTATTTAGATTAATTACCAACCAGAAAATCCACCACCAAATGAATTTGCAGCCATTGGTTCTGTTGTATCATTACCTCCAAATCCTTCCTGGTCACCAGGAGTTTGCGCATTAGGCATTGGAGTAACTTCACTTTGATACATTAAATTAAAATCAGGATTTTCTTGAGTAGGCATGCTGGTTAAATTAGGGACTTGTGTTGTGACACCAGGATTGTTTGGTAAAAGACCGGGACCATTATCCATTGTGTCAGAGCGGCTTACATGATGTTGACCTGCTAAAGGTTGAGATACTTTTACATTATTGTTTACTTTGTGATTAGGAAAAGCATCTTCATTACGACCATGCCATTGATCTAGTAAGCGATCATACAAAATGTTAACTTTTTGACCAATCTTAGTTTGCATAGTTAATAGTAGAATCATAAATGGAAGTAAAAAGTTAATGTGACCTGCAGAAGAAGCTACATAAGCGGTTCCACTGTAAGTAGGAGCATATTTAATAGCTTTGTTTGTAAAATACATCAATATTACTAAAAGAGCAAGTTGACCTACTATTTCTGCTAAAATCTCAAATGATCCTTTTGTATCATCTTCTTCTGGAATAATTTCCCCAACAGTCTTAAGAATAATTACACAAGGAAGAACAGCAAGACACATATATTGAAGCATATTCATCATTTCGGCTTTACTATCATCATCAAAATTAAAAACTGTCTTAAAAAATCCTTCTGCATTGAAACTTGATGTTTTAACAACGTCTGTAGCACTATCCATATGTGATATGAAAAGAAATTAAAATCATACATCCATAATGTATTATAAATGCTTCGTAGGGCAGTAGAGAGTCTAAAGATTGGTGTGGATGGTGAAAAACATGATGAAAATCAATATTTATCACTTATAAATGATATTTTATTGCATGGTGAAGAGACAATTGGAAGAAATGGAACAACTAAAGCTGTTTTTGGTGCAGGAATGGTTTTTAATTTGGAAGATGGAACGTTACCATTGCTTACTACAAAAAAAGTAGCATGGAAAACATGTCTAAAGGAACTATTATGGTTTATTCAAGGATCTACTGATAATGATGTTTTACGCAAACAGAAGGTCAAAATATGGGACGGTAACGCATCACGAGAGTTTTTAGATAGCAGAGGCCTAAATCATTTAGAAGAAGGTGATTTAGGTCCTGTGTATGGATATCAGTGGAGGCATTTTAATGCTGAATATAAAACACGTCATGATGATTATAGTGGACAAGGATTTGATCAGTTACAATATGTCATTGATCAATTAAAAGATCCTGAACAGAGATCATCCAGACGAATAATTATGTCAGCATGGAATCCATGTCAATTAAATGAAATGGCACTGCCACCTTGTCATGTGTTATGTCAATTTAATGTTATAGGTAATAAGCTTTCTTGTAGTTTATATCAACGTAGCGGTGATGTAGGATTAGGAGTACCTTTTAATATTGCATCGTATTCATTTTTAACACATTTATTAGCGAAACATTGTGATCTTGAACCACATGAGTTTGTTTATTATCTAGGTAATGCACATATATATGACGATCATTATGACGCTCTAAAAGACCAGATAATTAAAAAACCATATTTATTTCCAAAATTGAATATTAGTAATAAAAAAAGTAATATAAATAATTATATTTTAGAAGATTTTGTAGTATCAGATTACAATCATCATGAAGTAATTAAAATGGAAATGCGTAAATAATTTAAAAAAACAGTGTGTAAATAAATTATAGCAATGAGTGGCGCATCAAGTTTATCAGCAGCAAAACGTCGAAGAGGGACAAGTGCATCTAATACTACTAGTCAAGTTTCAAATAATAATCAGGTGATTGCTCCAGGTAAAATTCCAGGAAGAATGCCTCCACTTAATCAATTACTTTATGTTCATGAAGAGCGTATTCGTCGTCTAGAGAGGCTTGTTCCAGATGAGGGATTAGATAATATAAGTGAAGATGTTCTTTCAAGAAAAGAGTTTGTTAATGTAGTACAAATGATCAATGACGAATTAGGTAAAATGAAACAGCTAGTGTCTAATTTAGAATCGAGTGTAATATCTAACTCAGATACCATAAACAGTGCAACAGAAGATGTTAAAGAACAGGTTAAAGAAGAGGTTATTTCTAATCTTACAGATGAGGTAAATAATATTACTATATCAGTAAACGAAACAAGTACTAAAGTTTCTGAATCTAATTAAATAAAAAATTGATGTAAAATATTAATTTTTTATCAATCATAATACCAAAATGAAACTTGTAATCGAAGATCCAAAGACTGCTGAGCAACTTAACATATTGTTTACTAATTTGTGTTGGTTGGTAGAAATTGTAACTATTCATAAAGAAGAAAAAGGCTTACACATGCAAGGTATGGATTTTAGTCGCGTTTGTATGTTTGACATTGTATTAGCACCCGAATGGTTTACATTATATGAAGAAGATGATGAAGATGTAGAGATGATTTCAGTATCTGCACGAATATTTAATAAAGTGCTATCAACCTACAATAAAGATCAACATATTGTCATAGAGATATTAACCAAGAGTGATAAAGTAAATATGGAGTTTAGTGGTGGAAAAACATCATGTGATAAATATTTTGAGCTACCTCTTGTTTATTTAGAACAAGAACTTATGAATATTCCAGAAAATAAATCACAAGCAGATATCGTTATAACTTCTAAAAAGTTAACTGATTTAGTTAGTCAATTTGAAATATTTGATCAGGTTTTGACATTTCAGATGAGCGAACAAAAGGTATTAATGAAAGCAGCAGGGACAGATGGTTCAATGACAGCAAAATTGTCTTTAGAAGATGAACAGCTTATAGATTATTGTATTGAAGAGGAATTAGAATTAAATGTTTCATTTAGTCTCAATTATGTTAAACGTATTACAGGATTCAGTAAAGTTTCAAATGATGTTACGTTGGGTTTATCTGCGGAACGTCCGATGTTTATTATATATGATTTGGGTAACTCAAGTTCGTTAAAATTAGTTTTGGCTCCAAAGATAGGGGAAGATGATTGAAAGCGTTTAGTATTTAGAAAGAAAAAGTATATTGTATGTAGTAACAATGAACATTATTGTAAACTTGTTAATTTTTTGTATTGTACTTTTCTTGTATTTGCATGTTCATTTTCATCTTAAAACCAGCAATGATTTAGAAGTATATGAGATTGAACAACCATCAAAAGACAAACTTGAAGAAATATGTGATTTGCGTCAACCAGTTATTTTTGAGTATCCAAATGAAAGAATGTTAGAATCATGTACCAGGTCATCTGCATGTGATACATATGGTGCTTTTGAAGTAAAGTTGCGTAATGTCGCTACTCAACTAACAGATGATGAAGAAATGTATATACCATTATCATTAACAGCATGTTTGGCTGCAATTAATAAAGACAGTAATTCAAAATACTTAGTTGAAAATAATGATGATTTTTTGCAAGAAACTGGTATGATAAAATTATTTAAGTATAATGATTCTTTTATAAGACCATATATGGTATCAAACTGTTTATATGATATATCATTTGGGTCAAAAGATGTTAGGAGTCCTTTTAGATACGATGTGAATTATCGAAATTATATATTGGTAACAGAAGGTTCACTCAAAATTAAATTAGCTCCTCCTAAGAGTGCAAAATATTTATATGAACAAAAAGATTATGAAAACTTTGAGTTTAGATCACCAATCAATCCATGGAACATACAACAACAATATAAACCAGATTTTGATAAAATTAAATGCTTAGAAGTAGTAGTTTCAAAAGGCTTTATGATTTATATACCAGCATTTTGGTGGTATAGTTTTGAATATAGCAATAACACAACAATAGCAAGTTTTAAATATAGAACTTACATGAATAATGTTGCAATAATGCCAAAGCTATGTATGAGATTATTACAAAGTCAGAATGTTAAACGTCAGATAGCACCTATTGTAAATCTAGAAGAAAGTAGTGAAGATGCAGAAAGTGATGATAATAAAAAAGAAAATTGAACATTTTAAAGATAAATATTCCATTTCTATATATAAAAATATAGATATGGAGTTTATTGCAGGTGATAAGCATTACACAAAGTTTGTTATAAAAGGGGATGTTGACGTATCTATTGTTCCGGCAGAGAAGAAACTTATTACTGGAGATAAAATTGATGAAAATGGCAATGTTATAACACCATCGCAACATCGCAGTAATTCTTTACAAGGTATTTTAGTT
The DNA here is from genome assembly GCA_002704625.1 of Candidatus Pelagibacter sp. The sequence goes on along the minus strand of PAGZ01000047.1, from coordinate 24,518 downwards.
ATTTCTGGAACGTCATTTGGTAGAACTGGACGCAATAAGCTTTTATATAAATGTATACCAAATAATAAATCCTTACCCGTATTCTTAGTAGGATATGAAAATAAAAATAAAAGTTTTGAAAAAAATAAAGTAGATAAGTTTATAACATTTAAAATGTTGCACTGGAAAGATAAACATCCCGAAGGACAAATAGTTGAAACAATTGGTTCAGTAGATAATATAAATGCTTATGCAGAATATCAGCTGAGATGTAGAGGGATTAGTGTTGCTATACAAAAGTTTAATAAAGATGTTTATAAACGGGTTACACAATTGACGGTTAAAGCTAATAATAGTTCGTCAATACCGAAATTATGTCAGGAAACATATAAGATTAAAACTCGCATTGAAGGTCATAATATTATATCTATCGATCCTGAAGGGTGTGTAGATATTGATGATGCATTTGAAGTTGTAAAAATAGATGAAGAAACTAGTAGATTGAGTATTTATATATCAAATGTTCCACTGATAATTGATTATATGAATCTATGGGAACACATGCCAACACGTGTAAGCACAATATACTTGCCAGATCGAATGCGACCAATGTTACCAACTACATTGAGTGAAGGGTTATCTAGTCTAAAAAAAGGAGCAGAGCGCACTGTATTAGCGTTAGATGTTATAGTAGAAAGAAACGAATATGGGATTAAGATACGTTCAAGTACATTTGTTCCATGTTTAGCGCAAGTTAATAATAATTATGCATATGAAAGTGCTGAAATGTTTATAGATGAAAATTACATCAATGGGATGGCCTTAGTAAGAGATCTCAATTTATTGAATCCTTTGGTTGATAATGTTAGTGATAGTCATAAATTAGTAGAATGGATGATGTTATATTATAATTGTGAATCCGCAAAGTTTCTAGAAGGCAAAAATATGGGTATATTTCGATCATTAAAAACAAGATATATTAATTCAGTGCCAAAAGAAATAGAAGACTTCGTTAAAGGATGGCATTCAAGTGGAGGTAATTATACTCGTGATACAAAAAGTCATGATATGATAGGTCATTTATATGCTCATACGACATCTCCAATTCGTAGATTAGTAGATTTCATAAATGTATTTGAAATCAACCGATTATGTGGAGTTCTTTATCATAATTTAAATGACTTTACACTATTGTGCAAAGTCGAAGATATAACATGGTTAAATGCTCAAATGAAAGGAATAAGAAGAGTTCAAAATGAAGTTAAATTATTAAATATAGTTACAAATAATGTAGATGGAATAAAAGATAATACTCAAGAAGGCTATATTGTAGATATAGATGAAGTTTATGCAACAGTTTACTTTTCAAAACTAGGGTTCGTTAATCGATATAAATATGGATCTGCCAAGCCAAGACTATATGTTAAAAATATGTATACAATTCACTTGTTTAATGATGAACATAATTTAAAACAAAAAGTTCGTATATCACTTGTATAATTAAACCACGACATGGGTAACTCTTAGTTGCAAATCCAACACAGCAAGCCTGATAAGAAAGGCCGCAAGTCCCGCATGACGTATCTTAATAATCAGCATTAGCTACTGGGAATGATGGTTGCATTGCAATACCACAAACTCCAGCGTCATTAGTACTATTGGAGCGAGCTATCTTTACATATCCTTGATCTCCCCATTCTGGACCCCAACTATTTTTAACTAGCCAATATGGGATATTATTCTCTTCGCCATATCCTACAATTAATACACCATGATCGAGATTAGTTCCACATTTGTTACTATTAATTACGCCACTAGTATAGAATTGAAAGATAGATTTATCTGCTTCGATTGCAACTGATACAGGCCCTTGTGCTACAGCAGCTTTAAGAGCCAACTGATTGTTAGGTTCTACATCCATACATGAAGAAATATAGACAATAGGATCACAATTATTACATGATCCACGCTTTGCTTCATACGGGTCATCATCATCACTACACATTCCATTATCAATAGCATACTCGAAAGCATTATCCATAAGACCACCATTGCAAGCCATATCTCCATAACTAATAGAGCAATCAACTAACTGTTGTTCAGAAAGACTAATTAAATCTCCAGTAGCTATGGTCCATGCACCCTCCATTGCACCAGTTGCTGAAAAGCTCCAACAACTACCACACTGTCCTTGATCTTTAACTGATGTTACAGCATTTTTTTCACGCCAGTCAACTGTAATTGGTAGAGAATCAGAGTCAGGTTCGAATTGTTGACAAGTAGATTTAGTTCGATGAAATCCTAAGCGATACGGTTGAACAAAACATCCTAATCCTACTTCGCTATGAAACTCATTAGCAGTCAAATCAGCATATTTATTGATTGAAGCACAATGACTCTCATTATTTTGTGATTCTACTAGCTTTAGATTATCTAAAAAGGTTGTAAAGCGGGGTCGCATATCATGAAATCCATAATGTTTATTATGCCTAGCAATATACTTACTAAAGTCTGACCATTTTGGATGATCATATAGGTCATTAGAATTAAGATCATTTACTACAAATGTAGGCTCTTTCAAAGCGGAAATACATGATCCTAAAAAGACAAAAAAAGTGTGTAGAAGAATGATCTTCATTATATAGTATTATCATGAGAATTGTTTATGTAGTTAACATACATTTATAATATTTGGTTTATTACAAGATAAAATATATTAGATGTACAACGATTGATTATTAGCTACATATTTGAGTGTAGTTGAAGGTATTTCTTTTAGCTTTTCTTGAAGAGGAACGTTATTCATTATTTCTGCAATCTTTTCAATCTCAGCTGCTACATTATTAATTTTGAGAATAGCTTTTACAAAGTCACCAAGGAATATGCCGTTACTATCATTACATATTTCTCTGAGTACTCTTTTACAGTTATCCTCATTATTAGAAGAACACCAATTTATTACTGATTCGCACAAATTGAAGTGAATATCTTCATTTTCTCCAGTAGTTATTCTATTATCTAGTTCTTTCTGATGAAACTTTAAAACTTCACCTTGAAGTTGTTTGAGAGCATTGTCTACAGTAGTTCTTCCACTATTAGGATATAATACGGTTTGCTCATCAGGAACACGAATGTTGGTAAATGCAGATATAAGAGATGCGATGTCAGATGGAGTGAAGTGTTTAAAATACTCTGTATCAACAATAACTTTTGCGAATGCAGCAGAATGTACTTCTTGAAGTTGGCTTGCGACTAATCCTAGTTCTGTAACTGAATAACAATCATCATTAGTAATAGTTAAATAACCTTCATCTACAAGAATAGATGAAACTTTTTTAACTTCATTGATAAGATATTCATTAGCATTATCTTTGTATTCAGTAATGTTAGATACATAACTTTCAAGTTGTTCTATACTTTTTAAAAGTTCAAGATCTTTGTCAAGTGTTTTATAAGTTTCTTTGATATTATTAAGCTCCCGTTGTGTTTTTTTCCTTTGTTTTTGACTAAGATTATTGCTTGTGTTACAAAGTTCCATGTAGCGATCAAGATCTTCTTTTGGCGTTTTTAGCATTTCACAACTTTTACGCATGGTTTCTAGTGTAGATTCTGTTTTTTCAACTTCAGTTCTATAGTAATTTATTTCTTTATCGATATCATTTTTAATCATACTTTGACTTACAAATCTGTATATTTTATCAAGACTTTCGGCGCCGGCAGCAACAACATTAAGAACCAAACCATATGAAATCTTAAACTTAGATGTTAATTTTTGTGGTGGACCACATAGCATATTTTTATATTCAGTAGATACGGGCGGATCAAATAGATTATTACAATGAATTACATGGCCTACTGTATCTAGTCCTCTCCGACCAGCTCTGCCAGCCATTTGTGTATATTCATGAGGTGCAAGAAGCCGTGTGTTATGTCCATCCCATTTTTCAAGTGTATTAAATACCACAGTTTTAGTTGGCATATTGATTCCTACAGCAAAGGTTTCAGTTGCAAACAACATTTTGATGTAACCCTGATCGAAGAGTAATTCGACCATTTCTTTCAAGATTTGCATCATACCACCATGATGATATGCAATACCTTTTTCGAGAAGTGCAATAAGTTGTTTATACTCTGGAAGTTCAAGATATTCATGATAATTCGGTAGTTTTTCTGCTAATATTTTACGACAAGCCTTTCCTACTGTAGAACTACATTTTTCATCATCACCATGTAAACTATGTTGGATTTCTGATGCAGCAAGTTCTACATGTCGTCTTGAGAATATAAAGTTAATGGCTGGAAGCATGTTATTATTTTTAAGATACAATGCCATACTATTCAATACGTGCGGTCTTTTAACATAACATCGATTGTCCCACATCCATGATTTTATTTTGCAAATGTCTCTGGCCGTATCATTAACAAAATCACCATTCGGTTTTTTAATTATAATTGGTTTATTGCACATTTTTTGAACTAATTGTTCTACATCTGTTTTTCTTGCTTTCTTTTCAACATGACTATTAGATTCTAGCCAACAATAATGAGTAAGCGGAACAACGCGTTCATATGTTGGAGCAAGAACAACTTCTTTTACTTCAATGCTTTTTGCTTTTGATTGAAGAGACTTTTGATCTTCAATCCATTGTGCAAACATTTCTGGTTTATTAATTGTTGCAGATAACATAAGTAGTTGTATGTGTGGAGGTAACAATAGAATACTTTGTTCCCAAACAGATCCTCTTTCAGGATCGTTAATATAATGAACTTCATCAAATACTACTCCGCCTAATTCAGTTTGTATATTCATAGTAAATGAAAGAGGCATTTCTTTTTGAGTTTCTTCTTGAACTTGCATATTAAATAATGTATTCCTAAGAATCTCAGTAGTCATGATAAGAACATCAGCATCAGGATTATCTTTTACGTCTCCAGTTAATAGTCCAAATGATATGTCAGGATATTTTGCTCGCATGTCATGCAATTTTTGATTTGATAAAGCTTTTATAGGTGAAGCATATATAACCTTTTTCCCATTTCCAGTGCACCATTTAAACATAAACTCTGCAGGCAAAGTTTTACCAGATCCTGTATGGGCAGTAATAAGAACATGATTGCCTTTTACTGTTTCTGATATAGCATACTTTTGAAATGAACTTAGTTGAAACTCACCCTTGGTCATAGTGAGAAAGTGATCACTATAATCACTCTCTTCTGAAAAATCGGTATCGCATATTCTAACCATTCTCTTTAGCGTAGTTGACTAGATTACCTTTATGTTGTCTATATTGATCAATTTTTCAAAAATAAGTTATATATTTGTAATAAATACAGATCGCTAATGTTATATAAAGATGACTGAACAAATTGTTCAATCTCCAATGACATTAGTAGTAGAGGGTAAATATCGTATTTTATCAAAAATAGGCGAAGGTTCATTTGGTAAAATATTTCAAGGTATTAATTCACATACAGATGAAAGTGTTGCAATAAAAATAGAAAAGTCATCAGAGAGCTCTTTATTAAAAAATGAAGCAAAAATATATAAATTATTAGAAGATAATCCTGGAATACCAAAATTACGATCATTTGGAAAAGAAGGTATATTTAATTATATGGTTATGGATTTATTAGGAAAATCATTAGAAGATTGTAGAGTAAATTGTGGCGGCACATTGTCTTTAAAAAGTGTTTTAGGCTTAGGCGTTCAAATGCTAAGGCGTATTGAAACAATACATGATAATGGAGTAATTCATCGAGATATTAAACCAGATAATTTTTTAATAAAAGATGGAAGTAATTTACTAAATGTAATAGATTTTGGTTTGGCACGTCGATATAGTGACAAAAATGGTAATCATATAAAAGAAGAGACTGGACGAAAATTAACTGGAACAGCTAGATATGCTAGTTTAAATGTTCATCGGGGCTATACTCCAAGTAGACGAGATGATTTAGAATCGATAGGCTATGTTTTATTGTATTTATTACTTGGTAAACTGCCGTGGCAAAGTATTAAATGTAATGATAAAGAGAAACGTTATTTATTAATTGGAGAGAAAAAGGCAAGTGTTTCTCTATGGCAGCATTTTTCGAATGTAGCGTGCGAGTTTATATTATATTTAAATTATTGTCAAAAATTAGAATATGATGAAGATCCAGATTACAATTATTTAAGAAATATTTTTATTAATTTGTATAAACATCATGGTTATCCAGCAGATAATGTTTATGACTGGGATTAATGAGCTGTTATTATTGAAACAGGCTTAAAGCTAAAGGTTGTTACCATGCATATATCATGACAGACAGTGTAACAACGAACACCGAGCAGTCCCGCTTGACGGGACGTGTTAAGTGGTTTAACAACCAGGCGGGTTATGGTTTTTTGACGGCAACCGTAGATGATAGTGAGCAAGATATTTTTGTTCATCATTCGGCATTGAATACAACTGAGGATCAGTTCCGTTATCTTGTTGAGGGAGAATACGTTAGTTTTGTGATAATTAATAATAGTGAGGGTAAGACAACAGCAAGTGATGTTATGGGTGCAGGAGGAGGCAAGCTTATGTGTGAGACTAGATGGGAGCGTAAGCAAGCGAATAACACCCGTTCTAAGAGCCTAGATCTTGAACAGGGGGATGAAATTGGTTCTGGAAGTCGGCCAAAGCGCAATAACCGAGAGCGATTTCACGGTGGAGGTCCTCGCCAAGATCGTCTTAATGTAGTTGAAGAAGATGGCAATAGTACTGTCTGGACGCTAGTTCGCAGTGAAAAAGATGTTGGTGGTACTCGTGGCACCCGCAGCGGTCGTGGGCGAGGCCGTCGTCAAAATCGCGATAGTCAGACTAATTAAATACAATACAATCATTACATATCATAATTTGTAATGATCGGTTAATTTAAATACTTATTATTGCAGAGAGGCTAAATTTTCTCTTTGCTAAGTAATATATGATATTATTGTAATAGCAGAAAACAAATAACAAAATAATACTTGAATGGATGTAAACGTATTTGTTTTTTAATTCAAAAAATTGATTTAAAGGCTAAGTCCTAGATATATGTAGAGACAATGAGTACTACACAGAACGACAACTCCGCCAGCAGCAACTCCTCTGAAATTGATCAGGGAGAACTATTGCAAGAGCAATGGAAGAATATGGAAAAGTCACTATCGCTTTTTAAAACCCAGGTGACTGCTCTTCAGCAGCAGCTCCGAGCACTTGAGAAATCAACTCGTCGTTATAACAAGCAGCTTGTAAAGGAGGCTGCAAAGAGCAAGAATCGTGGTAATCGCAAGCCATCAGGATTTGCCAAGCCAGCTCCTATTTCCAAGGCTCTATGCGAGTTTATGGGTAAGGAAGAGGGCGCTGAGGTAGCTCGCACAGAGGTTACACAGTTTGTAATCTCTTATATCAAGGAGAATGCTTTGGCACAGTCTAAAGATATTAATCCGGATGCAAAGTTGAAGGCTCTTCTTGGAACTAAGGATGAGGATAAGGTAACTTACTTCAACATCCAGAAGTTCATGAATAAGCACTTCACTAAAAAGGGTAAGCCTAAGAAGGACAATGAAGTTGTATCTTTTACCAATTAGTTAAATAATAATTAAATAACAAAGAAGCTTCAATTTGGTTGTTAGTAAGTAGTAATGTTTCTACACGTAAGTATTTATAGGTAAAAATAATTAAATCATATTTTTTATCGCTTTAATTATTCAAATACTTATTGTCTGCGCTGCCGACGTGTTTGCCTCCCAGATCTTTTTTTCTGTCTTCTTGTTTTTTTATTTTTCTTGACCTTTTTTCTTAGCTTTGTTTTATCACGTGTTTTACGATTTTTTCTTTTGATATTTCTTTTCGTCTTTTTATTGCTTCTTTTCGATTTTTTATTGTTTCTGGTCCTCTTATAACGCGTTTTCCTCTTTCTACGTTTGTTTTTTTTAGTTTTCTTACCACCATAGGCTGGCACCATCTGCGACGACAAAGCGAAAGGTTTTGGCGAAGATAGATATGCTATACCACGTTTTTTCACAGCAACAACAGGACGTTGTGCTGGGACGAAGGGGTTAGGAGGGATATTTTCATCATTATTCTCATCCTCTCGTCGTCTCTTCGCTCTTCGAGCCGCTGGTGGTACTGCTGGTGGTGGTGGTGGTAGTGGTGGTGGTAGTGGTGGTGGTAGTGGTGGTAGTTGTGGTAGTGGTTGTAGTGGCTGCAGTGGTTGTGGTAGTGGTTGTGGTTGTGGTTGTGGTTGTGGTTGTGGTTGTGGTAGTGGTGCCTCTGCCTCTGCCTCGCCGCCTTTCGACTCCTCGACGCCTTCTATCGCCTCTTCCTCCATCCCCTCTTCGTCGCTTTCCCCCTCCACCTCCATCTCCACCTTCTCTAGCTCGGCCGCCCCCGCGGCACCAGCAGCTTCATCCTCTTCTTGTATAATACTATCTATAAGTAGACCATCGATGTCATTTTCAATTAACCGTGGTCTACACCATTGTTGTTTCATTTGATCAATTCCATCTAAGTCAGCAAGAGTAACTGGTATTATTGGAGTCGCTGTACTGTCTGGCTCACCTATAATGCTATCATCTCTAAAAAAACTATCTAATTCTTGATAAAAAACATCAGGATCATCAACATTATATTCTGGAAATAGTGGTATTGGTCTGGCTATGTCCTCTGCTGCACCATCTGGAACTGGTTGGGCGCCAGCAGATATAATACCTTGATATATAGATGTATTATATAAAGTATCAAAAAAATTCATATTTCCTACTCTAGTACAATAATCAAGTAGTCCAGTAATAAGATTTGCTTCAAGGTTTTCATTTGTAAGAAGATCCGAATTAATAAACAAATCTCCATTTGGGTCGGCAGAGTCGTATGCCTCGGGAATCTCATCGATACCCTTTACTATATATTGATCCCAAGTCCTGATATCATATGGGTCAGGAATATATCCTATTCGTTGTGCAGCAGATTCTAGTTGTTCTACTGTATCACTTTGAAATATAAAACCACTAATATTTGTTGGATTATATATAGTTCCATCAGTGTCATCGAAGTTTAAATATTTATTACCGCCATTTTGTTTATATTTTGATCCACCCATACCGGCTGGAACTTCCTCTGATACTTTATTACCTGAGGTTAAAGTTAAATCAATTCCATTTTTATTTTTTCCTCTAATTAGCTGAAAAAATGGGATTCGGGCGAATTCTTCTGGTGTTACTGTTCTATTAGCAATATCGGTTGCACCATAAAAGGTCTCAAAAGCTTGTCTTAAATGCGGTTTTAACATTAAAGCTAGATTTGAATGGTTTCTTGGTTTAAGAGTGTAGCTGCTAGTTTGAGTACAAGTTAAATGTGCTTTGGTACCTTTTTTAACTTTGATAAAAGGAACAACAGTATCTTGTTCCTTTATAGATGCAATATCTCTTTCAATTATTTCTATCATACGTTTCTGCTCTACTCTCTTTGCATCTGTAATAGCTGCGTTTGATGGTGACATAGATTCCATATTACTTATTGTTTCAAGATGTGCATTTAACCTATCTACAGCATCTTGAGTATATGCCTCAATATCAAGGATACAACCAGGTATAAAACCATTAGTGGGGTCAAGTTTATATACATCATATGCATTTGCTAATTTAAACTTTGTATCAGGTGTTATAGTTTCTAAAAAAGCTATAAACCCTTTATTATTACTTTCTATAGCTTCTTTTGCATCCTCACATTGTTCTTGTATATACTTTACAGGATCATCCATTGGTTGAAAATGTGATATAGCATAATGTTTATATTTTGGTGCGTTAGGTGATCCATCATATCCAGAATAAATAAAAGGAACTTTTAATAACAAGCACAGAATATATACGACTTTATCACAAGAAGACATTACAGATTTAGGTCCACCACTCATTTGTTTTAATAAATATATAAGACATTGCATCTTATCACCCCATTCTTTCACCATAATCATTTTTACTTTTTCAGCAGTCGAAGGACCTTTACCTTTTGCTTTTAAAGCAGCATTCTTAGTTTTATTACCTGCAAAATATTTTGCAACATTAGGAGTTGTTTCAGTAATTGTACAAGGTAAAGGTCCATTGCAACCATTTCCTGTTCCAATTGTCATTTTAAATCTAAAATTATCACCCGGTTGAGTTGTTGCTTCTAATTCACAATTAGGAAATCCCATAGCTGTCATAGCTGCCATATCAATTTTTACAGTATTACCGATAGAAGGCCAAGTTCTATCAGCATTATTTTTTTCAAGAGGATCTATAAATGAACCAAATGTTTTGATGTATGTAGGGATATCACCATTAGGTTTCTTAGCAAACCATTTAGGACCAAGACCAGCTTCCCACAATACTTCATCGTATATTTTGGATTTATTTAATTCTGCAGTCGAGCCATTTGGTTTTGTTTTGTGCCAATATGCTGTTTCTATTTGCCCAGAGTGTGCGTTAATAATCAAATCTTCTATTGCATGAAGATCATCATTGTATGTAGGATAACCAGCTGTAGCTGTTCCTAGAATTGGAAAAATATTTAATTGTTTTAATGTATTAACATTTGTACCATCTTTAATACAATCTAGATAATTTATGGTTTGTTGCGTATTTATAACTTCTGCATATCCACCTCCACCAAAACCTTTTAAAAGATCAGCAACAGATACAGTACCCTTATTATTACCATTTTCAAGTACAACTAAACCTTCACCTTCACCATGAATATATGTTAATAGATAAGTACTCATATTGTATATATTAATGATAGTAAAATAAATAATAACTATAAAGCGTCTAAACATAAAGCAGCTTTTCTTGATTTTTACCAATCCCAATCTTCTTCGCGTTGTTCCTGACTGGAAATCCAGGCAGGTCATTGTTTGTTGGAGATAATTAACTTATAGGTATTTGTACAAGTTTCAATTTTTCAAAAAAGTATTTTATTTACACCCTTGAAACTTTAAAATTGGACAAAAGAAGCTTATTTTCAAAAAATATAATCTATATAATATTATATGTTAGCGATTGTAATTATTGGACAAATGCGTTCTTATAAAAATATAGAGATAATTAATTCATATAAAAAATATTTATATGATAATGAAACTATAGATTTATATATTTTTACTTGGAAAAATGTAGGATATTCTAATCGTCATGGTAATCCAAATATACATTTAAATTGTAATGATTTAATAGATAAATTTGATATTATAGAATATTATAAAAAATATGATTTTATAAATATTAAACATATTTTAGTTGAAGATTTTGATATTTTTATTAATGGATTGAATATTGATTTATTAAATATATATAATACACCTTTCAGATCTCATTCTAAAATATCAACATGTCTACCTATTGAATATAAATATCAACAAGCTATAAGATATTTATCAAATTTAAATGATATAGATAAATATTCAAACTTAATAATAACTCGTCCTGATATTTGTTTTGTTGATTATTTACCTACACTAAAAACAAAATTAGATAATATCTATTACAATTGTATATGTATAGAATGTATGGATCATTGCTGGTATGGAAAGCCTAGAACAATTATTAAACTGTTATTTAATATTTATGATGATTTTTTACAAAATTACAATGAAATTACAAATTCTAGAGATAATAATAGAGATAATAATATATTATTACGTTATCAATGTGATAAAAAGAATATTAAACTTAATGTTAAAAAAAAACATATGGTTAAAATTATCTATATTTAATTATGTATATGATTGAAGTTAAAAATATGTAAAACAATCATAAAACGAAAACCTACAAAATATATGAATTAGGTAAGTCTTTTAAATGTTCAATGGTGTAATAGATTGTCCCATTTTAAAGTTTTAAGGGTGTAAAATATACTAATCTTATATCTAGTTAAATAAAACATGTTAATTACAGTAGCTATCTAGTAATGGAATTACTATATCATCATGAAACACCAGACGATGGGTATTTTAAATTATATAAGGTTAGTTGTGATATAACTTATAAGCAAATTTTAGAAGATATTAATAATTATGTATATGATTGTGATGGATTCTCTATTAATTCTAGAAATACCGGACTTTTTACAGTTCAAAGAGAGAAAATAGGAAAACCTTTATGTGCAGAATGGAAATATATACCAATCCGCTACATTTATCAATCATTTACTCCCATATTAGAAAAGCTTTTGAATATAGTACAAGAATTATACAAAGAACGAGTATTTACTGATGCAATTGTTAATGTTTATGATGAGGGTGATTTTATTGCACATCATAAAGATTATTATGCTACTGATGTAGAACCATGTTCAGCTGTATTTTCTTTTGAATCAGATGAAAATGAAGAACATATAATGGAGTTTTATCGTACAATTGGAGATCAGTGGTCTACTAGAAAAGATAAAACAAAAAATCGTGAAGAGTTTACTATTTCATTGCCACATCAATCATTAAGTATTATGGTTGGAATGCAACGAAATTATGTACATGCAATTCGACCTGGAAAGAAACGTATATCTGTAGTTTTTAGATAGTGTAATAAGATTCATTTTTTGATGTATTTTTTAAAAATNAATGTTATGTAAAACATTTATCGGTAGCATTTTGTAGAGCCTCACGCAGTCGCGGAGCGACGAAGTGCCAAAAAATTGAAGTGTATAAGTAATAGAATGAGTAGGAGCATTGAAAAAAGAAGAAAGTTCTCGAAACAAAAATGATGACAACTGATATCCAGATCACGAACACCGCAATGAATACCCTAACGGGTATGGTGCAGAGTTCAATGGAGGAAGGAGTGAAGTTGCTAAGCGAGAAGTATGGTTTTGAGCATACGGAAGCGCTAGAGTACCTAAAGGTATCGGAGATTGAAGTGGTGAAGGCGAAGAAGGAGAAGGCCCCCAAGAAGGAGAAGGTGGTGGTGCCTAAGAAGCCGGAGTTCCTTCTGCCTTGGTGCGGAGCCCCAGTAGTAGGATGGTGCGGAGCCATTCGCTACAACAAGGGTCTCTTCACTCAGTGCAGTCAGAAGTGCAAGGGTGGTTCTCAATTCTGCACAACGTGCTTGAAGCACGTGTCAGTTGATGGCATTCCTCAGTATGGGCTGGTAAGCGAGCGCAACAAGGATGGATGGACCGCTCCCAACGGTAAGAGCCCAGTGAAGTACGCTAATGTGATGGACAAGCTGAAGAATGGCGATGAAATCGTGACTCAAGAGATGGCTGTGGCTGAAGCGGCTAAGTTTGACTGGACTATTCCTGAGGAGCAGTTCGTGAAGATTAAGGCTCGCAAGGGTCGCCCTGCCAAGGCTNATAAGGGCGAGAAGACTGAGAAGAAAACTCGCGGTCGNCCTAAGAAGCAGAAGCCAGTGACNACAGGTGAAGCTGGTGATGACTTGATTGCGCAGCTTGTGGCACAGGCGAACATCCAGAACGCTGAGATGGAGGGTGCTGTTGAAAAGGAGAACAAATCTCACTCGTCTAGTGAGGAGGAGCCTAGCGAGACGTCGGAGCCTAGCGAGACGTCGGAGCCTAGCTCTCCCAATAAGTCAGCTCAAGCGGTGAAACAAGATTCGCCTATAAAAGAAAAAAAAACTCGGAAGCCTAAGATGANTGAAGAGGAGAAGGAGGCGGNTAAGCTTGCCAAGCAGCAGGAGCGTGAGGCTAAGAAGGCCGAGAAAAAGGCTGCTAAGGCTGACAAGGATGCTAAGGCTAAGGCCGAGAAGGAGGCGGCTAAGCTTGCCAAGCAGAAAGAGCGTGAGGCTAAGAAGGAGGCGGCTAAGCTTGCCAAGCAGCAAGAGCGTGAGGCTAAGAAGGCCGAGAAGGAGGCTGCTAAGGCCGAGAAGAAGGCTGAGAAGGATGCTAAGGCTAAGGCTGAGAAGGATGCTAAGGCTAAGGCTGAGAAGGATGCTAAGGCTGAGAAGGACGCTGCTTCTGATAAGGTGGCTGAGAACCTCGCCNAGATGGAACTCAAGCCTGAATCTCTTGTCGCTCTTAAAAATGATGATGAATCTGAAGAGGAAGAGGAGGAGGTTAAGGTTGAGACCAAGACAGGTGCTGATGGCAAGAGTTACATGGTAGATGCCGATGGTAATGTATATGATGAAGAGGGCTACGAGATTGGAACTTGGGATAATGATTCCCAAGCAGTTGTTTGAGCGTAAGTATTCAAAAAAAATAAAAAAATAAAAAAATAAAAAAATAAAAAAAATAAAAAATAAAAAAAAGTAGAAAGGCGGGGGCAACCCCAATTTTCTCATTTATATAGTATATTTTTGTTACCGATATCTATTTATCCTACCGATATCTAACTTAAATGTAATTACAAAATTGAAGTACTTTTTTAATTAATGAAGTATTAGCATTAGACTAAACTATAAACTTCAAGTTATCGATTCAAGCCTATAATGCTATCAGGATTCAAGAGTTATATCGAACGCAATGGATTTGACGTGAAACCGCATCAGACCGAAGGCGTCCAATGGCTATTGGATATCGAAGAGAAAGGTGAACGGTTGGGAAGCCAGACCATCAAGTCAGGCATCTTGGCTGATGAGATGGGTCTAGGCAAGACAATTCAAATACTGGGTCTCTGTCTTGAAAACTTTAAGGCACACACCCTAATAGTGCTACCGAGAGCTCTTCTAGAACAGTGGGCAAGTACCATCCGGTCTACTTTAGGTCACACAGCTCTAGTGTACCATGGAACAAGTAAGCGTGGCGTGGGCGTAGCTGAGCTATCAAGCGCTCCCATAGTACTAACTACCTATGGACAAGTGGCCGAGAAGGGCGGGGCATTAAAGTATGGTCGATTGCACAGTATCACCTGGGATCGAGTGATCTTTGATGAGGGACACCACCTTAGAAACAGGAACACTCGCAACCACAAGGCTGCCGTAGCACTAAGATGTGAGAGCAAGTGGTTGGTGACAGGTACTCCTATNCAGAACAGCATAACAGATTTCTATGGTCTATGTGCTGTAATGGGGATCAATCAGAAGTACTTCATGAATAAAGAGAATACTTATAAGATCATTAATCATGTGCTACTAAAGCGTACTAAGGCCGGCGTTGGCATTCAGCTGCCTGCTCTGAGGCGGAATGTAGTAGAGGTGAAGTGGTCATCTCCAGAGGAGAAGCAGTTTGCAGCAGACATTCATGCTCACCTAAGCTTCAGCAATGTGATGAATAATAATCCTAACAATCTCTACATGAACTTGGGGCTGCATCACTTTGCCATGCTTCAGAGAGCGAGACAGTCATGCATTAACAGCGAGCTGATGGAGAGAAGCTTGAAAAGCCTGCAACGGCTGGAAGTGATTCCAAAAGACTTTGATATTTCGGTGTTGAATGGTTATCAATCTAAACTTGATGCTGTTCTGAAAGAGATCGAAGAGAGAAAAGATAATGGGAGAGCCAAGTTGATCTTCTGTCACTATCACCTGGAAATTGATAAAATGGTGGAATACTTATCTGGAATGGGGTTGCGCACTAAGAAGTTTGATGGCCGTACATTTCAAACTAATCGTGAGGAGATTTTGACGTCAGGGGAAGTTGATGCCTTGGTGCTGCAGATCAAGACTGGCTGTGAGGGTCTGAATCTGCAGCATTTCAGCGAGGTTTACTTTGTGAGTCCTCATTGGAACCCAGCGGTGGAAGACCAGGCGGTTGCACGGTGTCACCGGATAGGTCAGGAGTCTGAAGTGGATGTCATGAGCTTTAAGATGGAGGCCTTTGATGATGACAACATGACTCGGAGTATGGATAAGTATGTGAAAGACATCCAGTTTGTGAAGCGTGGTGATATGAGGATCATTGATGGAGAGCCAGAAGTACCTGGAGCTGTTCTAGTTGACGGAGATGGAGAGAAAAAGGTATGTGCTATCTGCTTGAAGGACCAGCATGAACATACACACACAAGGCTGGAGTGTGGTCATTGTTATCATACGCAGTGTATTCAAAGTGCTCGTGAACACGGACATCATCGCTGCCCATTATGCAGGAAATAAGTATTCAAAAAACTAAAAAATCAAAAAAAAAGAACTAGGGTAACACCCTTTTTCTCTCTACTTTAACAAATTAATTTTCGTTAAAATGAAAAATTGATTAATATTTACCTGATTAATTACTTACATCAAGAAAGAATGGACAATATTACAAACAATTTGCTGAACAAAACATCAGTATCTCCGGATGAAACGCTTAGAGACGAATCAATATGGATATTTGTAATAATTGTTCTATCTATATTTTGCATATATCGTATGTGTAGTGAAAGTCAGCATAAACAAAGAATTGATATTCAAAATAAAGCAATTAGAGCACAAAATAGAATCACAATAAAAACACTTAACTAAATCAATAAGATACTNTTATCAGTAGGATATTTTAACTTTACTCACCAAACTTTTTTGTTTTTTTGGNATTTTTACTTAAATCGAACCAAACCGCGTTTGACCTTTTCTCTCTACTAAAAAAATAAAAGCGCNATTTAAGAAAATTAATATTACCGATAACTATTAATATTACCGATAACTATTTATCCTACCGATATCTGACTTACATAAAATCAATAAATAATAGAGTATAATGGTAAAAGTAGGAGTTTGTTTATATAGTGGATAATAAGAGGGTGGATGGCACTGTATAAATAAAACAAGAGAGATTTAATTTATATAATGTATTTTTCTCTCTAATTATAATTAATAAATTGCTGTTGTCTAGAGCGTAAGCATGTTAAAAGTATGGTAGAACATATAGTTATAAGAGATTCATGAAGCCTTTGTGTATAAAAAAAATTATTATATGAGTTTATAGATAAATAGTTTATATATAATAGAGTTTGTACGATTTGCCTGCGAACGAGATACATACCTTTGGATTGAGTCTGGGAGTTGTTTTATATTCCTTTTGAACAGGTGCTCGACAGAGTGAACATAAAATATCGGTAGGATTAAGGTTTGTTTTTCGAAAATACGCTACTTGTGTTTCGAGACATTGATAACACGAGATATGAGAGCATTCATGCATACAGATTACGTCTACATCGCCCATCTCTTTGAAACATATAGGACACTCCCATTGAGCCATGTTTGTCATCTTTCTTTGGTGTTTGGAAAAACATTTTCAATTTTTTCATAATAAACTCTTTGTGTGTAATTAGACGTGGTAAATAAGTATTTCAATAGTGATGTATTAAAAATTAAAATACTTATTCTGGTATACGTAATATACAGCCAGAATGAGCAACACCGCAGGTTTCTGTTCGGTGGTTGTAAGATAGCCCTTCTATGTAGAATATATTTTTATTACCGATATCTATTTATCCTACCGATATCTGACTTACAAATAAATAGCTGTTACACTATATAGCATACTATTAGTATATTATATAGTAGTTTAAAGTTAAAAAGATACCGGTAGCAATTCGCCTGTATAAAGGTCTAAAATGGTGCGACAACATCATCAAATAAATACTCCTACTCCTGATTACGATTCTATGACCGGAGATATTCGCCCAGCATGTTGTCAATCAATACCTTTTATATCAAATAATAGTAGTATAAAAAATCTTTTAGTTATATTGATATACTCTTACATGTCCTGAATTGTCGGACAGTTGGGCCAAAGCCCCAACCGCAACACGATTACCATCAGATGATAATGAAACAGACCAGCCAGATTGATCACCACTTGCTTCGCCATCAATATCTTGTCCAAGTATTTCCCACTGTGATCCAGTCCATCTATATACTTTTACGTGTCCTGAAATTTCGTTATTATCATTCTTTCCCCCGAGCGCCCCAATCGCAACACGATTACCATCAGATGATAATGAAACAGACCAGCCANAATTATCACCANTTGCTTCGCCATCAATATCTTGTCCAAGTATTTCCCACTGTGATCCATTATATTCATATACTCTTACGTGTCCTGGGCCGCCGAGCCCTTGGGCCGGATCAGTTATCGGGGCACCAATCGCAAGACGTTTACCATCAGATGATAATGACACAGAGCTGCCAAGTTCATCGTAGTCATCGCCATAAATATGTCCAAATTCAGTAAAATTGGACCCATCATATTGATATACTATTACATGTCCATGTTTTGAATCTCCGCTAATACTATTAGTATCGTTGTATGGCTCCCCGATCGCAACATAATTACCATAATACGATAATGAAACATCTCCACCAAGAAGCCTGTCAAAAAAGAATTCTTGGAGTTTTTCCCACTCAGCCTGGTCAACGAGGTCTTCATTATATTCATATACCGCTACGCTGTCGGATCCGGCCGCGCCGTTGTAGACCGCCCCAATCGCAAGACGATTACCATCAGATGATAATGAAAGAAATTGGCCAAAATTTTGATTACTTGTGTGGCCATCAATATTGCCTCCGATTATTTGCCACGCTGATCCAGTCCAGCTATATACTCTTACACGTCCTATACCACTGTCGCCCCCACCGTCGTCACCTGGAACAGTCCCAGGCGCCCCAATCGCAACACGATTACCATTAGATGATAATGAAACAGAAATGCCAAAAAATTCATTAGCTGCTTCGCCATCAATATCTTCTCCAAGTTGATTCCACTCTGTTCCAGTGCGCCTATATACTCTTACGTATCCAGTCGGGGGATCGGCAGCCCCTTCGCCGTCAATGTCACCTGGCGCACCAATCGCAACAGTATTACCATCAGACGATAATGAAACAGAAATGCCAAAAAATTCATTATTTGCATCGCCAGAAATATCTTCTCCAAGTTGATTCCACCCCATCTGATTCTGACACACTGTACAATATTGTTTTTTAATTGCTCTTTGAACAAATCTACTTTTAGCACCAACGCTTCCAACTACTAAAGCTTTAGAACGTGTAGCATCAGCATTCACTGTACCAGCTGTTCTTCGAAAAATAATACCTGTGCTCACGTTTGATAATCTAGGACCACCATTAAAACCATTGTTAACTCTATTGTGTGTTAGTGCCGGCATAATTATATTATATTATATTAATAATTATTTAATTAATATCATACTTAATCTAGTTCAATGTTTTCTTTTTATAAATACTCCTAAGTTTGAATTCATAAATTGATTTTTTATTTCTTTTTCCTACGCACCGAGTTTTTACTGCGTCGAACATTTCTTTTACTTTTTCGCGTACGAGTTTTTCTATTGGCTTTCTTAACAGGCCGCTTTTTTGTTTTGGTTCGAGGAAGTTTACCACTACTCGGCGTATTAGTTATTTTTACTTTAATATTTGGGCCAAGTTCATTTTTTTCTTTATCCTGCTGTTTCATAAGTTGTTGAAAATTAGGAATAGACATTTCTATATACTAGAGTTAGACAATTTCAATATTATGCAATTTTACGCTAATGCTAATGCAATTTTGCCTATAACTGCATCAATAAACATAGAGCATTCACTGGTCGTGGTATACGTTAAACGAGTTCCTTCAATAAGTTGATCATTAATTTCATTAATAAACTTAACCTTGTGTTGATCAAGATATTTGTAAAGTTTCTTAACATCAGCTTTGGCAAAAGGTTTATCGTCGCGTGTACTTTGACGAACATTTGAAAAGAAAATAGCCATAACGCATGTCCATAAACCACAATAACCCATAGGATTCCACGAGGCTTTTGGCGATATCGATGTAATTAAACCAAGCTGTTGCTTGTTGTAACTAACACTTAAATAATAACCAGATGTATTTGCCCATTTCTGACCATTAGGGTCAAAAAGATAAAATGATACATAACCTCGTGTTGATGTGCGTTTTTCTATCATTACGCCGTGACTTTCATTACCACGTTCTTGAATAGTATATAAATAATAACCATCTGGAAACTTACGCCGCCGAGTTTCATTAAAATCTAATATGGCAACTGCTGGAGTTTGCGCAATACCATGAACCATATCAAGCATATCTGGTAATCTTTTCTCAATATTTCTAATCTTGAGTTGACATCTTATTGATTTTACCATTGTATAATGTATAATCAGATATTTATGTTGATTAAACATTATCTTTTTTTTCGATAAAAACATTTACGTATACCTCTCCTCTTTAACGTTTTTAACCTTTAAAGAAACAAGTTATGAAATCATGATATAGTTATCCAATAAATATTAAAAATTGCATAGCTTTGCTGCATAAAGAAATGTATTATAAGAATATAAATGACAGTATATACGCCATTAGTTGTGTTTGGATGGGTAGAACATGGTAGCAATATTCTCTCAAATGAATGTTTAAGGATAAAGCCTCATAAAAGAAAATTAGTAAAAGGAACAACAAAGATAGTGGATGATAGGGGTACAGATGTGGTTTATGGATATCCATGCAAAATAGATCCTAATAACCCAAAGTTAAACATCGATAAAGAAACACGACGTGAAGTATCAGAGTTATTTGATAAATGGAAAGAAACAACAGGAAATGAAGAAGCAATTTTGGGTTATTATGCAATAATAAGTGGAGATATTGAATGGTGTGAAAAATACGTATATTTTATGTAAAGTTGAATATTACATGTTTTATAAAGCTTGCTAATATTTATGTGATTTTTTTTTAGTTTTACTATGTATTTTGCGCTTATTTTTCTTTTTTCGTGTACGTCGTATTTTTCTTTTAATTTTACGCTTTCTATTTTTCTTTTTTCCTCCTGTTTCAGCACCTTCTTCGGGTGTTTCTTGTATAGGTTCTAAAGATGCAGGTAAACCGCTATTTCGAATACTTTCCATTTCCTTCTTTACTTTTGCCTCTCCATGACTACCTAGACCAAATGCTCGTGCTGAAGGAGTCGTTCGCGATCTATTGTACCACATAGCGCCAGGATGTCTTTTAGCAGGATCAGGCAACCCTCGTTGATCCGGCATTTGTCTTTGTACTCCAGGTATAAGTCTTGGACTTCTTCGTTTTTGTTGGGGAATAGGGAGTGGTGATGAGGCATCTTTAAGATATAAACCACTGCGTACATTATGTATCATAAAATCAATATCTTCTTTGTTTAAATAATCAGCATATAACTGTCTAACTAATTGAAAATTGTTACTAAGATCATTAGCAATACTTAATCTTACCTTAGATGCAGACATACTTTCATCATTAAACTCTAATGGCTCATCTTCATCATTAATATTAACATCTTGAAAATCTTGTGAATTAGTTGAAGGATCAATAGTAATTCGTTTTAATGTATGACATCGCACTTTTGTTGTTTCATCATTATCCAATGCTCCTTTAAAACAAAACTTCTCTCTTCTTTTTCTTTCAGATTGATCTTCTTCTTCACCCATAACTAAAATAATATGTCTAGGATCAATTGTTCTATTGGCAGGATCGATCCGTTTTTGTAAAAGTTGTGCACACTCTACTGCACTTTTAATACCTTGATTGGCACAAAAATTGCCTTCTCCTGCGCCTTCATCGCCGGTAACAATCATATTATTAATAAGGCTGGTGCTCATATTAATACTATTATTATTACTAGAGCGATCAATGGCAGCCTTTATCATCTTAGCCAATAGCATTTTCTTTTCGGAAGGGCTAAGAGGATTTTCTAAATAGTAATATTTAACATAATAGTTATCATCGATACCTTCTTTTTCCAGTTTTGTAGGTAGCAATTGATTAACTTTACTTTCTTTAATTTTATCAACAATATTTTTATCTTTCCAGGGTCGCTTCATGCGAGATGCATTAGATGTATTTGTTAAATATATCCTAACAGTTAAATTAGCTGCATTAATAAGTTTTTCAAAGTCATCTGGTAAATCAACGGATTCAGTACAAGCTGTAGATTGAGTAATTATAGTTCTATCATCACTACAGGCTAGTGCTCTAGATCCTGGAACACGGATATCAATTTCATCACCCTTAAAACAATGGCCTACAAGATTATTTTGATCTGGAAGACACCATCGATTTTCTTCACTTGTTAGGCAATCTCTACAGCTTATTAATTTTATAGCTTGCTCTCTAACTGAATGCAAGAATGGAATGACTAAACCTTCAACGTGTCCCGGAGTGGGTGGATTCATTCGACCAACAATAAACATAACATATGGGGATTGTTCTGACATATAACTGATATATACAGAGAAAGAACAATAAAGTTAATTATTATTAAAAAATTGATTTAGAATTAAAAGTAGAGTTAATAGCGGGAGTGAATAGTGATTGTCATCAGATCCAAGAATAATGTCTTGGGTAAAAACCAGCCCTGAGCAATGGCACAAAAAGGTTCACAGTTCGGTCCTCGTGGCGCAATGGATAGCGCGCGAGACTTCTAATCTCGAGGTTGTGGGTTCGAATCCCACCGGGGACTTTAATATTTTTATCTGCTCTCATAGTGTAGTTGGTTATCACCGTGGACTTTGAATCCACTAACCCTGGTTCGAGTCCAGGTGGGAGCAAATGTTTATTTTGCATATTATCATATGCATCATATTATGCATCATATGCATAATATGAATAACATAACAGTTAAGCAAATATCGCTGAATTATCTTCACCTAAGAAAAAGAATCATAATCATCAGGAAAATTAAGTTTTACCCAATCATTTTTATTTTCATCCCACATCAAACTATGATTATATTGTAATAGCCAAGGATAAACAGATACACCATATCTATGATGTGCACTATGACAATTACAACACAGTGCTAATAAATTACTAGATCTATCATCTTTATGTTCATGATTTAAATGATGGATTTCATGTGGTATCATTTTTGAAAATCTCCGTCTGCATAGTCCACATTTTCCGCCTTGTCTGGCTAACACTTCTTGACGAAGTGGTCTGCGAACCATTGCAGAAGTAAAAGTTATAAAGATCAAAAAGTTTAGCACTCTCATAAACAAGCTAAATATTCTAATTTTATATAGTAGCTGGATGAAATATTGGTTAAAATATTGGTTTAAAAGTAAAAATATTATACTGTTTTTTAATGTTAACTATTATCTTAAATCCTTAATTATATTTCATTAATATCAATGTCACCTTCCCATTGTGAGAGACCACCATCATTTGCATTTGTCAAATCATCCTGCATAGTAGCTTCAGCTTCTTCCATCATAGCTTCAACAAGATTTTCATTCCTGCCATTTCCATCATCAAATACTATACCACCCATGTGGTCTTCTTTTTCTTGTGGATTAGCATTTCCTAGTGCTGCCCAATTACCTACAGCATTCGCTTTCAACTTGTTTTTTTCATCTTCGCGATATACACAAAGTAGATCACACTTTTCCATCTTATCTTGATCAGCATGTGTGGACCAATCTCGTAGTCCTACCAAGACCCAAACACCAGATGATAGGAAATTATCCCTCTTGTTGCGTCCCCTAAAAGCGCCACGTATAACACAGAGACGATGTTTACCATCTTCACATACCACTTCAGCATTGGCACCGCCAAATACTTTTATAATCGCTGCATAAGTTTCGCCTTCTTCATTTTTTTCACGAACAGCTCGGCTACTGCCGTTGTTACCTCCTTTTTTACTTTTGTTTTTGGGCATATTAGCTTCTTTGTTTGTAGATGATATATATATTTCATTCTTTAACTTCAATTCAATTTTTCTAAAAAAACCAATTTATTGTAAGTATTTTGATTATACTTTCTAATATATTTGTAAGTATGCTTGAAAGGGAAGAAAAAACAAAAATAATAAATGGTATGAGCCAATATATAGAAGATTTAGTTGGAGACAAAAAATATGGTGGATGGTTAGTAGTAGCTATACATAACATAATCGTTATAACAATTCTTACACAAGTATTTTATTGTAATAGCAAAATAGAAGTATGTATGGGTGCTATGATATGGCTATTGTTAGTAGGTTGTCATTTGTTATTTAATGGTTGTATTTTAGTTAGGTTAGAAAGAAATCTATTTGAATCAAAAGAATGGTATAACGTATGGCATTTACTATTTAGTTTTGCTGATTTAATAGGATATTCGCTAACGCATAAAAACTTTATTAAAGCACAAAGTACAATTGGAATTTTACTTACATGTTTAGTTGTATGGAAAGCATATAAGGTATGTATAACAAACGAAAAAAAAGAGAAAAGAGAGTAACTCCCTTTTTCTTTTCTCTTTTTTTTTCTTTTTTTTTCTTTTTCTCTTTTCTCTTTTTTCTTTTTTCTTTTTTCTTTTTTCTTTTTCTCTTTTTTTCTTTTTTTTCTTTTTTCTTTTTCCTTTTTTCTTTTTTCTTTTTTCTTTTTTTTTAAGATAGATACAAAGCCTGTATGAATATGGCTTTTTTAGTGAGCAGCTTTACTAGTAATCACATTCGTCGTCCGAGGAGTCTTCCCAATCTGAGTCTGCCCAAGACTTTCCGG
Source organism: Candidatus Pelagibacter sp. (assembly GCA_002704625.1). The sequence continues at coordinate 154 of PAGZ01000047.1, read as the reverse complement.
CGTACTTGGCGGTCTTTGCTTGTTGCTGTGTCCAGAAGTCTTCGTCTTCACTGGTCTCTTCATCATCAGTCCAGTTCCGCGACCACCAAACAACAGGCGTGTCGCTGTCTTTCTCAGTTGCTACAAGCTCCGGCTCCGGCTTGGGCTCCGGCTT
>PAGZ01000046.1 GCA_002704625.1 Candidatus Pelagibacter sp. | reverse complement strand
TTTGGCGCTTCTTTTTTTGGTTCTTCTTTTTTAGCTTCTTGTTTTGGCGCTTCTTTTTTTGGTTCTTCTTTTTTAGCTTCTTGTTTTGGCGTTTCTTTTTTTGGTTCTTCTTTTTTAGCTTCTTGTTTTGGCGCTTCTTTTTTTGGTTCTTCTTTTTTAGCTTCTTGTTTTGGCGCTTCTTTTTTTGGTTCTTCTTTACCGTCTTTCTTTCTATCTTTTTTAGGAATTGCTTTTTTTGGATTGTTTCCTGGTTTTGGCATTGCAATTATATTTGCCTCTCCTAGAATTCTTGAAACTCTTACTGTTGGTCTTGCACCTTTGCTTAGCCAGTGTTTTACCCTCTCTGCTTCAATTTTAATTCTATCTTTTTTTTCTTTTGGCAAAAGAGGATTAAAAGATCCGAGTTTTTCTATGAATCTTCCATCTCTTGGGAACCTGCTGTCGGCGACTACAATTTTATAGACCGGTCTCTTTCTAACTCCACCCATTGATAATCTTATTTTTAACATTTTGATCCTTTCATTTTAAGTTGTTTAATAATTCGTCAGGAATATTGCTTCCTGACATTTTTCCCTTTGACATTTTTTTCATCATTTTAGACATGATTTTAAACTGTTTAAGCAGTCTATTAATTGTTTGCACATCTGTTCCTGATCCTTGAGATATTCTTTTTCTTCTTGATCCACTTATTATATCAGGATTTTTTCTCTCTTTTTTTGTCATAGATAAAATTATTGCCTCGTTAGCTACTAAAAGTTTTTCATCTACATCTGCATTTTTCATTTGTTCTTTCACTTTGTTTACTCCTGGCAGAAGAGATAATACACTTTCCATTCCTCCCATTTTTTTCATTTGTCTTATCTGCAAAAGATAATCATCAAAAGTAAAAGCTCCTTTTTTAAGATTTTCCTCTGCTTCTTTGATTTTTTTTTCATCTAAATCTTGTGAGGCTTTTTCAACTAAAGAAACAATGTCTCCCATCCCAAGAATTCTTTTTGCTAATCTTTCGGGGTGAAATATTTCTAAATCATCTATCTTTTCTCCAACACCTATAAACTTAATTGGCTTTCCAGTTGATTGTCTCATGCTGAGAGCAGCTCCGCCTCGACCATCTCCATCTACTCTTGTTAAAATTATACTGCTTAATTCAACTGCTTTGTCGAATTCGGATGCTAAATTAACTGCTATTTGTCCAGTTAAAGAGTCGGCTACCAAAATTGTTTCTACTGGTCTAACTTCAGACTTGATGTTCTTAATTTCTGACATCATATTTAAATCAATTTGAGTTCGGCCTGCAGTATCAAATATTATAACATCTGTACCACTAAGTTGTGCAGCATTCTTAGCTCTTTTTGCTATATCAACTGGCAACTGACCATTAACTGTTGGAAGCACATTTAAATTATTTTTTTCACATAAAATTTTTAATTGTTCTTGTGCGGCTGGTCTGTAAATATCTAAGCTTACTAATAAAATCTTTTTCTTGAAATTTTTTTCTATGTTTTTGGCCAGTTTCACAGAAGTAGTTGTTTTACCGGATCCTTGTAAACCTACTAACAATATAGAAGCTGGAGGAACTGCCTTTAAATTTATTTCCTCATTTTTTTCCCCTAATAATTTAATTAATTCATCATGAACTATTTTAACAAGCATTTGGCCTGGAGAAGTAGATCGAATAATCTCCTGGCCTATAGCCTTTGGTTTAATGTCCTCAATAAATTTTTTGACTACAGGCAAAGCAACATCTGCAGCTAAAAGTGCTTGTCTAATTTCTTTTAAGCCAGTTTCTACCTGGCCTTCGTTAAGGGAAGGAGCCTTTTTTAATTTATTAAATATTCCTTCTAATTTACTTGTTAAATTTTCAAACATTTTTTATTCACCCAGCACCAATCGCACTAGTGGGCGAACCCTCGCTGACTAGTGTCGATCCCTTTATTTCTAAAGGCACCGCAAAATCTAATGTTTGCGGAAGTGGAGAGAAGCTACAATTAAGGGTTTTAAAAGTCAATGAATAAAGATACTAATCAAATTATGGCACTTATAAACGCTTACAGAATGGATGGGTTGGGTAATGATTTTGTCATTATCGATAGAAGAAAAAATTCTATAGATTTAAAAAAAGAAAAAATTATTGAATTAGGAAGTAGATCTAATATTGGCTTTGATCAAATAATCTTTATCGAAAAAGAGAAAGAAAATTTTTTTCCAATAACAATTTTTAACTCTGATGGAGGTGAGATAAGCGCATGTGGAAATGGATCTAGATGCGTAGCTTATCTTTTAGGTAAAAATTTAAATACCAAAGAAATTAAATTAAAAACAAAAAACCGACTACTTAATGCAAAAATAGTAGGAAATTTACAAGTAGAACTTGAAATGGGAAAACCTTTATTTAGTTTTAACGAGATCCCGTTATCAAAAACAATAAACCCAGCTGATATAACTTTAGAGATAAATAACAAGAAATTTACAAGTGGATTTTGTGTAAACGTAGGAAATCCACACATAATTTTTTTTGTTAAAAATTGTTTTGAGTACGATTTAAAAATGATAGGTCCAAAAATTGAAAACCATGATCTATTTCCAGAAAAGACCAATGTGACAATGGCTCAAGTTATAGATAAAAATAATATAAATGTTAATGTTTGGGAAAGGGGCGCGGGACTGACCAAAGCTTGTGGTACAGCAGCTTGCGCAACAGCTGTTGCCGCATTAAAAAATAAATTGGCCAATGATAAAGTAGACATAAAATTTAAGCATGGTTCTTTAAAAATAAAAATAGATAAAACAGATAATATATTTATGATTGGTCCTGTTTCAGAAGTTAAAAAGATTGAATTAGAAGTATAATGAAGTTCTTTGAAAGTTTCAGGTTTAATAATTTATTTAGTAAAAAAAAAATAGATGAAAGCTTGCTTAATAAATTTGAAGAACTTCTTATTGAATCAGATGTTGGTACACAAATAGCTTCGGAGTTGAAGGAGAAATTTAAAAAAGAAAAAATAGGCAAACAAATTAAAGATGAAAAAGAGGTATTTGGTTTCCTAGGAAATCAAATTTCTGAAATTCTTACACCCTACGAAAAAAAATTAGATAACATATGTAATCAATCACCAGCTATTATAGTTGTTGCGGGGGTTAATGGTGTTGGAAAAACAACCACAATAGGAAAACTAGGAAAAATATTCAAAGACAAAGGAAAAAAAATAGTTTTTGGTGCTGCAGATACTTTTAGAGCTGCAGCGATTGATCAGCTAGAACTTTGGTCAAAGAAAATTTCAGTTGATATTGTAAAATCAGATATAGGAACAGACCCAGCTTCAGTAAGTTATAAGACTGCAATTTTTGCAGAAAAAAATAATTTAGATTTAGCGCTAATTGATACTGCAGGGAGACTACAAAATAAGAAAAATCTCATGGAGGAATACAAAAAGATATTTAATGTTTTAAAAAAAATAAATCCAAATTATCCTCATGAGACTATTTTAGTTCTAGATGCTACAACAGGACAAAATGCATTGAATCAAGTTGAGGAGTTTAAAAAAATTTCAAATTTAACTGGTTTAATATTCACTAAATTAGATACAAATGCTAAAGGAGGAATCTTGTTAGCTATTTGTAAGAAATATGAGCTACCTATTTTAGCTGTTGGAATGGGGGAAAAAGAAAATGATTTATATTCTTTTGACTCAAAAAATTTTACTAAAATATTAATAGGATCTTAAATGAAAGTTTTAGGCATAGGAAATGCGATAGTAGATGTGATTTGTAGAGTCAAAGATGATTTTCTATCTGATAATTTATTAACAAAAAGTACAATGAAACTTGTTAGTGAAATAGAATTTAAAAAACTTTTAAGTAATTTAAAAATTGAGGAAACAATTTCGGGTGGCTCAGTTGCAAATTCAATTGTTGGGTTGGCACGACTTGAAAATAAAGTTGGATTTATAGGAAAAATAAACAATGATGAGTTAGGAAGAAAATACGAAGAAGGTTTAAAAAAAGAAAAAGTTGAATATTTTTATTCTAAAAAAAATGAGAAAATACCTACCGGGACATGTTTGATTTTAATTACTCCAGACTCTGAAAGAACAATGTGTACTTTTTTAGGAACTTCAGGAAAGATTGATGAAAATGATATAGACGAAAATATAGTTAAAAAAAGTGAATTAACATTTCTGGAAGGCTATTTGTGGGATAAAGGAGATCCTCAAAAAGCTTTTGATAAGGTAATAAAAAATTCAAATAAAATTGCAATGTCATTGTCAGATATTTTTTGTGTAGAACGTCATAAAGATAGCTTTTTAAACTTAGTTAAAAATAAATTAGATATAGTTTTTGCAAATGAACAAGAAATAACTTCATTAATCGATACTAAGAATTTTAATGATGTAATAACTTTTGGTAAAGAGTTAAGTAATTTAGTAATTATAACTAGAGGAGCAAAAGGTTCGGTAGCAATTAGCAAAAATGAAGTAGTAGAATGCAGCGCACAGAAAAATTTAAAAATTAAGGATTTGACTGGTGCGGGAGATTTATTTGCTTCTGGTTTTCTAGATGGATATATCAATAAAAAAAATTCTAAAGAAAGTTTAGAATTAGGTACTAAAATGGCATCAAAAATAATTGAAAAAATTGGAGCAAGACTCTAAAGCTTTCTTAGTTTTTTCCTATTATAGCTGCCTTTTCCTTTTTTGGGTTTCACTACCCTTTTATGATATTTTTTAGAAAATAAATCTTTAGCAATTTTATTCCTCTTTTTCAAAGCGAGTATCCATCTTTGGAATTTTGAATAAAATTATCATCATTAAAACTTTGTTTTATTTTTTGTCTTAGTCTGTATATGTGTGTCTCAACAGTATGCGTGTGAGCATCCGATGAATAAGACCAAATATTTTCAAGAATATATTTTTTACTTAATGGTTTTTTGGAATTGTGTAGCATATTAATAAAATGAATTTCTTTTTCTGTAATTTTAAGAATTTTTTTTCCTTTTTTTAATACCCTCTCGTTTTTATCAAGAATATAATCTTTTACTTTAATTAAAGAATTTCTACCAAATTCACTCTTCTTACATAAATCAATGATTTCTTGATTAAATTTGAGAATATTAATTGGCAGTTTTAGAGTTGTTTGGTAATTACCTCCTGTATTTTTTCTTAAATTTTTATTTCCTATCAAAATCTTGGGTATATTTATTTTTTCCAAAGAGACTTTTTTTTCAAATGTAGACTCAATAATAATAGCATCATATTTTTCATTAGCCGACTCTATTGAGTTTGGCTCTATTAAAAATAAATTAAATGAAAAAAATGATTTAACTTCCTCAAAAGACTTGATAAAATTTTCGCTACATATACATGCAACGTTAACGGAGTATAAATTCTTATGCATATAAGTTTAATAAAAAACTTTCTTTATTTTTATAACTATAAAATAAAATGCTCAATAGGAAAAGGGGGTCTAACTTCAAAAAAAAAGGAAGGAGATCTTAAGACGCCAAAAGGAAAATTTAAATTCAAACTTCTGCTATATAGAAAAGACAGAATAAGGAAATTTCAATGTAAAATAAAAAAAAGGTCAATAAACCATCTTATGGGTTGGTGCGATGATCCTAGATCTAAACATTATAATAAATTGATTAAATATCCATTTGATAAGAGTGCTGAAAAATTATTTTTAAAAAAAAATATATATGACTTAATTTTAGTAATAAGTTACAACATGAATCCAGTAGTAAAAAAAAAGGGCAGCGCTATTTTTCTTCATATTGCGACAAAAAAATTTTCAAAGACCAAGGGATGTATAAGTATTAAAAAAAAAGATTTTATTAAAATATTAAGCATGATTAGTAATAAAACTAAACTAATTATTCATTGACAGTTCTTGGTCCCAAAATTGCTGATCCAATTCTTAAAAATGTTGAATTAAACTTTATTGCCAGTTCATAATCTTCTGACATTCCCATGCTAAGATGTTCTAGTCCTAAATCAGAATTTAATTCTGATATTTCTTTGAAATATTTTTTTGTATTACCGTCATTCGGTGGAATAATCATAAGGCCAATAATATCTAGATCTAATTCTTTTTGACAATAATTTAAAAAATTCTTTGCTTCATTTTTCATAATTCCAGATTTTTTTTCTTCATTTCCGATATTAATTTGAATAAAATATTTTAGTTTTTTGTTGAATTCTTTTTCACCTTTTTTTAGTGCATTAGCTAGTTTCGTTGTGTCAAGAGAGTGTATATAATCAAATAATTCTACAGCTTTTTTGGCTTTATTTGTTTGCAGTTTACCAATCATATGAAGTTTTAAGTTTGATTTATCTTTTTTTATTTTAGACCATTTTAAAATTGCCTCTTGGACTTTATTTTCTCCAAAATCATGGTGGCCATGGTCGATCAATGGTTTTAATTTATCGATATGAAAGGTTTTGGAAACACAAATTACTTTTGGTATTAGAAAATTATCAATACTTAATCTCTTTATATTTTCTTGTATTAAAGTTAGTTTATTTATAACTTTATTATCCATGGCATTAAAAAAAAAAATATTTTTTTTGATAAATAAATTAAATGAGATTAACCTAGATTATGTCAAATTAACAGGTGCAATTTTAGTTTTAAGAAATACAGAAGAAATAAGTATTGAAGAATTAAAAAAATATAAAAATGAACTTAATAGAAGAAGAATAGTTTTTTTTATAGCAAATAACCTCAGGGCTCTATTTGTAATGAGATCAAACAATTTTTACGTATCTGCATATAATAAAAAAAATTTCTGCCATCTTAAAAAAATAAATAAAAAAATTAATATAATTGGTAGTGCTCATAATTATTTTGAAATAAACCAGAAGATTAAGCAGGGCTGTAATCAAATTATTTTATCAAGATTATTTAAGACAAATTATGTGAATAAAAAGAGTTTTTTAGGTAAAAATAGATTTAATTTGTTAGCCAATTCATTTTCGGTAAACTTTATTGCCCTAGGTGGTATTAATGAAAAAAATTTTAATCAAACAAGAGATCTAAATATAACTGGTATTGCCTTGCAAGCAGCCAAAAAAAAAGCCGGTAAATTCATACCGGCTTTTTTTAAAAAAACTTTTTAAACTTAGAATGCAATCGTCATTTGCACAGCAGTCGCAGACTGTTTTCTATCAACTGTGTAAGCAGCATTATCTGCTTCAGAGTCTAATATACCTATAGTCATTCCGCCCATTGTGTATGACAAACTGATTGATTCAAGATCCTGGTCTGTGTCAACTACTGCAGAACCACCACCTACGCCTGAAGCGCCGTGGTTATATCTTTTCGATTCTGTTTCGTTCCAAGATACAGTTAAATTATCAGAAACTGCATACGAAATACCGATATAATCGTTAACGTGTTGAGTTTCTGTTGCGTTTGATCCAGAGTCAACTTCTACACCTCTTTGGTAACCAACTTTTAGACCACCAATTGCGTAGTTAGCTCCTAAAGTACCAGCGTGAACATCTTCGTCACCTTTTGATACTCCGTTTTTCTCTATTCGAGAATAACCAGCAGTAAACGATAATCCGTCAACCATAGGAACTGCTCCTTTTAGTACGACATCAAAACCGCTACCTGTTGCTGCATCACCTGCATTTGTACCTTTTTCATTTCCAGCATCACCTGTACCAGCTTTAGGAACGTACATTGCATCTAGCGTTACGCCAGATCCAGCAACGTCAGCTAAAGTATATCTGATACCGTAAGTACCGTTAACTCCTGATACGTCATCAATTGAACCTACAGCAGCTTCTGCTTCTTCAAAAGCTATTGGTGTTACGTTGTCAACTGCATCTATTGGACCTCCAGTAGATGTCAATGCAACAGTTCCACCAGCAGAAAATGGTAAACCTGTAAATACAAGTTCAGAATCATTTAATGCCATCTGATCCGTAGTCATTTTGTATGCAACAGAAGTTCCGTTATCTAGTTCGCCTGAACCAGAGAACGATAGTTCTTTGTTCATATTAAGAGGGTTACCAGTTGTATTGTAACCACCTTTTTTTGTGTAAGAAGCTATCATGCTACCTGAAACACTGATTTCTCCTGCGTGAGCAGATGTGAAAGCAAGTGCACCAGCTAATGCCGATAGTCCTACTTTAGTTATGTTTTTCATGTTTATCTCCATGTTTGTTTATTTAAATAAACTTCGCCAAAAATAACTAGATTCCCTATTTTTTTCATGTTTTTTATATAATTATAGTGTTTTTTCCAATAAGTGTTGTATAAATAACACACAATTGTCGTGGTTTTTTAATGTTAATTTACAACCTTTAAGATTATAAAAAAAGCAACAGTGTATGAAGTTTTTAAACAAAACTATTAATATTCTATTTCTTATGATCTTCCTCAATTCTTGCGGAGGTGGATTTAAGCTTCCTAAACCTGGAGACGCTAGAACTATGGAAACTGAAGGACAAGCGAGAGCCAGAAAAAATATTGATGAAGGTAGAGGAGTAAGTGCAAAAAAATTGTTTGGTGGGGAGAAAAGTACTAATTATGAATTTAGTACTTCTAATCCTCTTTGGAGAGCTACATTTGACGTCATAGATTTTATGCCTTTGGTAACTGTTGACTACTCAGGAGGCATGATTATTACAGATTGGTATACGGACTCGAATACAACTAACGACTCATTAAAATTTACAATAAGATTTTTGTCTAATGAAATTAGAGCAGATAGTATAAAAGTAATAATACATAAAAAAACTTGCAAGAGAGAAGCAAGTTGCATAATAAAAAAAATTACATCAAATAAACTTGAAGATACAATCAGAACGGATATCATCAGAAAAGCAGCACTTTTGGATGCAGAATTAAAGAAAAAGAAGAAGAAAAGCTAACCAAGGTTTAGTATTTAAAAATTAATTTTAATATTCATGGAAAAGATTAATGTAAAAGAAGTAGACCAAAAGTGGCAAAATTTTTGGTCTAAAAAAAAAAATATATTCAAATTTACCGATAAAAATAAAAAATTTTATTGTCTTGAAATGTTTCCTTATCCTTCTGGAAAAATTCATATGGGACATGTAAGAAATTACGCTATAGGAGATGTTGTCGCCAGATATAAAATGATGAAAGGGTTTAATGTGCTTCATCCAATGGGTTGGGACTCTTTTGGTTTGCCTGCAGAAAATGCAGCAAGGGAAAATAATTTAAATCCTAAAGAGTGGACAAAAAAAAATATTTCAACTATGAAATATCAATTACAATTATTAGGTTTGTCTATTGACTGGGATCTTGAAATTTCAACATGTGACGAAGAATATTACAAACACCAGCAAGAGCTTTTTATTGATTTTTATAATAAAGGTTTGGTCATTAGAAAAGAAACTTATGTGAATTGGGATCCTGTAGAGGAAACGGTTCTTGCAAATGAACAAGTAATAAATGGTAAGGGCTGGAGATCAAATGCCTTGGTAGAAAGAAAGAAATTATATCAATGGTTTTTTAACATTTCAAAATTTTCTGACGAATTGCTAGAAGACTTGAAAACTTTAACTCACTGGCCAGAAAAAGTTAAGCTAATGCAAAAAAACTGGATTGGAAAGTCAGTCGGATGTGAAATAAATTTCAAGATAACTAATGAAAATAAGTCTTTAAAAGTTTTTACAACTCGTCCAGATACAATATTTGGAGCCACATTTTTAGCGATATCAGCTGATCACCCAATTTGTGAAAAATTTAAAAACTCATCAGATTTTAATGAATTTAAAAAAATATGTTCACAAGTCGGAACTACGGAAGAAGCTATAGCAAATGCTGAAAAAATTGGTTTTGAAACTAATATGTATGCTGACCATCCGTTTATAAAAGGAAAAAAAATACCAATTTATGTAGCTAATTTTATTTTAATGGATTATGGAACCGGAGCAATTTTTGGTTGTCCGGCACATGATCAAAGAGATTATGATTTTGCAAAAAAATATAAGATTGAAATGATACCTGTGGTAAAACCTGACAAATTAAACGAAAATATTAAAGATGGGGCCTACATGGGCGATGGCAAAATTATTAACTCAAACTTTCTTAATAATTTAGATGTACCAAAAGCTAAAGAAAGAATTATTAGTGAGATTGAAAGTAAAAAAATTGGAAAGAAAAGAATTACATTTAGATTAAAAGATTGGGGTGTATCAAGACAAAGATATTGGGGCTGTCCTATTCCCATGATTCATCTTAAAAATGGAGAAGTTGTTCCGGTCGATAAAAGTGAACTTCCGATAAAATTACCTGAAGATATTGATTTAAATTACAAAGGAAACCCACTTGATAATCATCCTGAATGGAAAAAAACAAAATACAAAAAAACTGGAGAAAATGCGATCAGAGAAACTGATACTCTAGATACTTTTGTAGATTCATCGTGGTATTTTATTAGATTCTGTTCGCCTAAAGTTAAGGATAATCCATTTGATATTAGATCATTTAACTATTGGATGCCAGTTGATCAATATATAGGCGGTATAGAACATGCAATTTTACATTTGTTATATTCAAGATTTTTTATGAGAGCCATCAAGCTCTGCAATAATGAGGTTAAAATCAAGGAACCTTTTCAAGGTTTATTTACTCAGGGAATGGTTTGCCATGAAACATTTAAAGACGCAAAAGGAAAATGGTTAAGTCCAGATCAAGTCAAGAAAACAAACCAAGGTTTTGTCTCTAAAATCAATAATAGTAAAGTTGAAGTTGGTCCGTCAGAAGCTATGTCAAAATCAAAGAAAAATATTGTTGATCCTGAAAGTATGATTAAAATTTATGGAGCTGATGCAGTAAGATGGTTTATTCTTTCTGATAGCCCTCCAGAGCGTGATGTTCAGTGGTCAACATCGGGTGTATCTGCTGCACATAAATTTATACAAAGAATATGGATTTTAAATGGTAAAATATTGAATAATAAGAATGCTAAGTCAGATCAGATTGATGAAAAAAAATTTTTGTCAAAATTTAATGATTATTTGTTTAAAGTATCTGAATTGATTGAAAACTTCCAATTAAATGTGGCTGTAGCAAAAATTTATGAAATGACAAGTCTTTTAGAAACGAGTTTATTAAAAAAAATAAGCACAAAAAGTCTTTTAGATGCCCATATAAAATTCATCAAAATCTTAATGCCTTTTGCACCACATTTAACGTGCGAGTGTCTTTCCAAATTGGAAGGAATTGATTTTTACGAAAAAATTGAATGGCCTAAAGGAGATCATTCTTTGCTTGCAGATCAAGAAGTTACCATTGTTGTCCAAATCAATGGTAAAAAAAGGGGTCTTATAATTGCAAAAAAAGATATGTCAGAGAAAGATGCATTAACACAAGCTAAAAATATTGAAAATATTAAAAAAAATTTGAAGAATAAAAAAATTATAAAAAATATTTTTGTAAAAAATAAGATAATTAATTTTATTACCACTTAAAATGATGAAAAAAATTTTTAATATAGTATTTTTCATTTACATCTTAATATTGTTTTCGGGGTGTGGATATCAGCCATTATTAACCGAAAAATTTCAAAAATTTAATATCAAAAATTCTAATATAATTGGCGATAGAAAACTTGGACAAAATTTAATAAATAACTTTAGTGAAATACAAAATGCTAAAAATAATTTAACTTTTAAAGTAGAAGCAAGTAAAAAAAAAGAAATTGCAAATCGAAGTGCGAAGGGAACGCCTTTAGAATATAATTTAAGTGTAAATTTTCATATATCAGTTATTTCCGACAATGATGGTAAAGAAATACTAACTCAAAATTTTTCTCAAAGTGACACTTATAAAGCTTCAAAATTACACTTAGATACTCTTAATCGTGAGAGGAAAATTGTGGATAATATTGTTAAAAACATAGCTGATCAAATAACAATTAAACTTAATTTAATCTATAATTAAAAAATGATTTTAAAGAGTTTTTTAGTTGAAAAAAATTTATCTCTTATTGAAAATTATAATTTAGTTTTAATAGCAGGTGAAAATATAGGGCTTAAAGATGAGTTAAGATCTGAAATAAAAAAAAAATTTTCTAACACTGAACAGATTAGCTTTGATCAAGAAGAAATAATAAAAAAACCAGATTTATTAGATGAACAGTTAAATAACAAATCCCTATTTAAAAGCAAAAAAGTAATTTTTATAAGCGAAATATCAGAAAAAATTAAAAAGAAAATTGACGAAATTATTGAAAAACCAAATGATGATGTGAGAATTTATTTATTCGGAAAAGCATTTGATAGAAAATCAGAATTAAAATCTCTTTTTGAAAAAAATAATACAGTTGCAATAATTCCTTGTTACCAAGATAATCATAGAACTTTATCTGAATATTTGCAAAAAAAACTAAAAGGTTATAATGGGTTAAATCAAGAAATAATCAATTTTTTAATTGAGAACTCAGGACTAGATAGAAAAGTTATTTCACATGAGATCGAGAAAATTAAATCTTTATTTAAAGACAAAAACATTGATCAGGAAAAAATAATTAATCTTCTCAACAATGCCTACAATTTGGATTTTAACAACTTAAGAGACTCTTGTTTGGAGGGAAATAAAGATAAATTAAATAAGAGTTTGGGCAATATTGCTCTTCAAAATGAAGATGTATATTTTTATTTAAATACCCTGAATTTAAGAGTTCAAAAACTTACTCAATTATTAGATCAATACAAAAAGGATAAAAGTATAGATTTAGCAATGAATAATTTGAAACCAAAAATATTTTGGAAAGACAAACCTATAATAATGGAACAGATTAGAAAATGGAATATGAAAAAACTCGATAAAGCAAGACAAAGTATAATTGAAACAGAAATAAGAATGAAAACAAAAATGAATAGTTACAACACCATTATTATAAAAAATTTACTGATAAAACTCTACAGACTAGCGAATTCTACTTCCTAAGAAGTTTTGAAATTAATTCAAACTGTTCTAAAGACTCATATTTGATAATAATTTTGCCCGAATTATTTTTTTTATTATTAATTTCAACATTAAGACCAAGTTTGCTTTCAATCTCATTCCTTACAAATTCAACATTAGGATCTTTAATCTTTTGAGTACTCTTTTTACTACTCTTGGCAATAGACTCTACCTCTCTTGCGGCAACCCTCTTTTTTACTATATTTTCTGCTACTTCTGATGCATTAGCCATTCCAATTAGAGGTCTGGCTTGACCAGCTGTAAGCTTACCCTCCTCTATCAATCCAATAATATCTTCAGGCAAAGTTAATAACCTTAAAGTGTTACTCACGTGGCTTCTGCTTTTTGACATAAATTTTGCAACCTTTTCATGATCGTATCCAAATTCTTTTATTAATCTCATATATCCCTTGGCCTCTTCAATAACATTTAAATCTTGCCTTTGAACATTCTCTACAATTGCAATCTCTAAACTTTTCTGATCGTTTATATCTAAAATAAGAACAGGGACTTCATTAAGACCGGCTTTTTGAGCTGCTAGCCACCTTCTTTCTCCAGCAATTATTTCAAACTTTCCTGGCTCGTACTTATTTGGTCTTACTGCTATTGGCTGGACCACGCCATTTTCTTTTATTGATGAAGTCAACTCAGCTAGCTTATCTTCATCAAATATAGTTCTGGGTTGATACTGATTACGTTGAAGATCAGAAATAGGTAATTTGTTTTTTTGAATTTCGTTAGGGTTAGATTTATTTTCTATGTCACCAAACAAGGCTGACAAACCTCTTCCGAGTCCTTTTTTAGCAGCATTCATGCGGCGCTCCCGATTGGTTCACTATTATTATTTTGGCCAATAAATTCCTCAGCCAAATTAATGTAGGATTTACTGCCTGAACAATTTTTATCATAAATCAGACAAGGCATTCCGTGTGAGGGAGCTTCTGATAGTCGTACGTTTCTTGGAACGACAGTTTTGTAGACCTTTTCTTTAAAATGTTTTCTTGCCTCCAAATCTACTTGTGATGAGAGCTTATTTCTTTTATCAAACATGGTTAAAAGAACCCCTCTAATTCCAAGATTAGGATTTAAATTAACCTTTATTCTATCAATAGTTTTAACGAGTTGAGTAATTCCCTCTAAAGCAAAAAATTCTGTTTGAAGAGGTATTAATAACTCATCCGCTGATACTAAAGACATTACTGTCAACAAACTCAAAGAAGGAGGGCAATCAATAAAAATATTTTCATATTTGTTTAGGTATGGACTATTTTCTTTTTTTAAAATCTCTTTGAGCAAAAAAGCTCTATTAGAATCGTTTGCTGTTTCAACCTCAAGCCCAGATAAATTGACATTCGAACCTATAAGATCAAGCCCAGGTACACTACTTTCTTGAATAGCATTCTGACCTGAATTCTTTCCTATAAGGACATTATAAATACTATTATCCTCATTGTTGTTTGACTTGCCAAGACCAGTAGTAGCATTACCTTGCGGGTCCAGATCAATTACTAGAATTTTCTTCCCTTTTTTGGCAAGCGCAGCTGCAAGGTTGATAACAGTCGTAGTTTTGCCTACCCCACCTTTTTGATTAATTACTGATATTATAGATCTAGCCACAATTTATTTTTTGGCATCAACTAAAAGTATTTTTGAATCACTCTGTGTGATGCTAGATACTAGCTTATACTTAAAAATCATATCCTTTGAAGCTTTATTTATTTCTTCCTGTGCACTCTTTCCCATCATGACAATCAAATTATGGGTATTTTTTACAGTTTCACGTGAAATTCTAAGTATTTCACCTAAATTTTTAAATGCCCTACATACTATGTAATCACTATCAATTTTATGAGATTGATAATCATTATCATATATAAAAACATTTGTTAAACCTATTTTTTTTATAACAGCATTAATAAATTTAATTTTAACTTTGGATTTTTCGAAAAGTTTCACGTGAAACTTGTTAATATCGGAATAAAAAATAGCTAGTACAATTCCAGGAAATCCAGCTCCGGTACCTAAATCAGACAAACTACTAAAATTATTATGATCTATATGTTTGACAAGCTGCGCAGAATCTAAGACATGCCTATGCCAAATATCGTTTTGAGAGTTTTTTGAGATTAAATTATATTTTTTGTTGTAGTTAATTACTTCATTAACATACATTTCAAGTTTTTTGAGTTTATCTTCATTAAAATTCAGATTTTTAGATAAAATTATTTTTGATTTAACCTTAGATTCACTAGAAATCATAAGGATTCTAGGCTGATACCCTATGTTTGGCCTTTTTTATAGCTCCTAAAATAATTATTGCTGCAGCTGGAGTGACTCCGTCGATCCTTAAGGCCTGTCCTATTGTCTTAGGCTTTATCAATTTCAATTTTGATTTAACTTCATTAGATAGTCCGCTAAAAGAGTCATAGTCGATCTCATTAGGTATGACTAAATTTTCATCTTTCTTAAAAGTTTTAATGTCTTTTTCTTGTTTGGGCAAATAGCCGGAATAATGGGCATTAATTTCAACCTGCTCATCAATAGAGTGTCCATAATGGGGTATGTCAGCCCAAATCTTCCTTAGGTCTGCTAAATTAACATTTTTTATTCCCAAGATGTCTAATCCGGATCTTTTGACACCATCCATAGCGATTTTAATAGAGTGCTTTGCAGCAACATTAGGTGTCATAGATTTTTTAGATAAAGATGATTGCAGACTATTTATTTTTTTTAGCTTTTCATTAAATAGTTTTTTCCTCTTAACTTTAACTAAATTCATTTTTATACCTACAGGGGTTAATCTTTGGTCCGCATTATCTGCTCTCAAAGATAATCTATATTCGGCTCGAGATGTAAACATCCTATAGGGTTCTGAGACACCCTTTGTGATGAGGTCATCTATCATCACTCCTATATATGAGCTTGATCTATCCAAAATAAATTCTTCACTTTTTTTTATTTTTAAAGCAGCATTAATCCCGGCTATCAGTCCTTGTGCTGCGGCTTCTTCGTATCCGGTTGTTCCGTTAATTTGGCCAGCTAAGAATAGTGACCCTATTTTTTTGGCTTCTAGACTCGCTTTTAGCTCTCTTGGGTCGACATAGTCGTACTCTATAGCATAACCAGCTCTTACCATTTTAACCTCCTCTAAACCCTTGATTTTAGATAGTATTTTGATCTGGACGTCTTCTGGAAGGGAGGTGGAAATACCATTAGGGTAAACTGTATGGTCGTCCAATCCTTCGGGCTCCAGAAAAATTTGGTGTTTTAATTTTTCTCTAAACTTGACTATTTTATCTTCAATGGATGGACAGTATCTCGGGCCTACCCCTTTAATGTTACCGGAGTACATTGCGCTACGTGAAATATTCTCACTTATTATTTTATGTACTTGATCATTAGTGTAAGTCATGCCACAACTAATCTGTTTGTTTGTAGACTGTGTGGTTAAAGATGAAAAAAAATATGGTTCTTTATCTGCCGGCTGCATTTCTAAACCATTATAATTGATAGTTCTTCCGTCTAGTCTTGGGGGTGTTCCTGTTTTAAGTCTTCCAATTTTGATGTTATATTTCTTCAATTGTTCACTCAGACCTATAGAAGGTTTTTCGTCATACCTTCCCGCTGGTATCTGTTTTTCACCTATATGGATCAAACCATTTAAAAAGGTACCTGTGGTAAGAATCAATTGATTGCACGCTACCTCTTTTCCACTTTTACAAATAAAACCTTTAATTTTATCCTTCTGAAAAATAAATTTTACAACAGGATCAGCTATCACTTTTAAATTAGGATAGTTTAATAACAAATCTTGCATATGTTTTTTGTAAAGCTTTCTGTCAGACTGAGTTCGCGGTCCTCTGACTGCAGGACCCCTACTTCTATTTAATAATCTAAACTGAATCCCTGATTTGTCGGCAACAACACCCATAACTCCGTCTAGAGCATCGATTTCTCGTACTAAGTGGCCTTTACCTAGTCCCCCTATGGCAGGATTACACGACATTTCGCCAATTGTCTCTATTTTATGCGTAAAAAGCCCAGTATTTACACCAATTCTGGCAGATGCAGCGGCAGCCTCGCATCCAGCATGTCCGCCACCTATTACGACTACATCAAATGTCATTTTATTGCTCATAGAACAAATGTATCGATGAAATATGATTTTACAAGCTCAAAGATGGCTCATTTGCCGATGCAAAAGTCCTGAAATATAGAACCTAGTATTTCTTCTACATCAACCTTGCCTACTATACTCCCAAGATGTCTAGTAGCTAGTCTAAGGTCTTCCGCAGCTGTTTCTATCTCTCTTTTTTGATCTTTTTTTAAAAATTTTTCTATTTCTTTTAATGCTGCATTAAGTTTAGTTCGATGTCTTTCTCTAGTAACCAAAATATTATTTGCTTTCATAAATTTTTTGCTTAGATTCTCTTTAATTTTCTTTATAAGGATATCAATATTCTTATTGTTTTTTACCGATATCAAAATTTGATCATTTTTTTTAAATTCATTTTTTGGAGTTTTTTTGCTTAAATCTGACTTATTAAAAACTAGAATACAGTCTTTATTAATTAATTTTTTTAGATCTTTATTAATTGTTTTTTTAGATACATCTATCACAATCAAAGTTAGATCGGCATCTTTAGCTTTTTTAATAGCCCTTTTTATTCCTTCTTTTTCAACCTTGTTTTTAACCTTTCTGATGCCTGCTGTGTCTGCCAGAATAACAGGATATCCATCAATATTAAGATAAGTTTCTATAACGTCCCGTGTTGTACCTTCTTGTTCAGATACAATAGCTGCTTCTCTTTTGGAAAGGAGATTTAGTAAAGAAGATTTTCCTGCGTTCACATCTCCAATAATAGATATTCTGAATCCGTCTCTAATTTTCTCTCCGATTTTTTGGTCCTCTAGTATTTGTTTAATGTCTTTGTGAACATGCTTTATAGAAGCATGAACCTCTTTTAAAACATTCTCTGGAAGATCATCTTCAGCAAAGTCTATTTTTGCCTCAATATAAGACAAAGATTTAACTAACTTTTCTCTTAAAGAATTGTAGTGATTTGATGCATTTCCCTGGATAAGCTTTATGGCCTGCTGTCTTTGAAGCTCAGTTTCGGCATGTATAAGATCCCCAATACTTTCAGCTTCGATTAAATCCATTTTATTGTTCTGGAATGCAATCTTGGTAAATTCCCCTGGTTCTGCTAACCTGCAATCTTCTTGTGCGCCAAGTACTCTCAAAAAACAACTGACAACTGCATTGCTTCCATGGGTATGAAATTCTGCCAAATCCTCTCCTGTATAACTGTTTGGGCCAGGCGACCAAATTAATAATCCTTCGTCGATCATTTTTCCATTTAAAGGATCATAAAATTTACAAAGGTTAACCTCTTTAGATTTGATGTCATTTTTCTTTGTTATTATTTTTGAAATTTTTAAGCTGTCTTTTCCAGACAATCTCAAAATTGCAATCCCCGAAGGTCCTTTCCCTGTTGATAGTGCAAATATATTCATTTGTGTTTTTCTCGTTTTTTCATAACATAGAGTATATGAAAAATACCATTTCTTTTAACACTAAGTTTGGCCGGATTTATGCCACTGAAATAAACAATAAGATAACAAAAATTCAATTTTGCAGAAAAAAAGAGTTGGGAAAGAAAAGCAAAAACTTGAAAAATATCAAAAAAAAAATTATTTCATTTTTTCAAAAAAAGACAAATAAATTAGATGCTAAAATTCTTTTTAATGGAAACCCTATTCAAAAGAAAATATGGAGGGAATTGAAAAAAGTTAAAAAAGGCAAGGTAAAAACCTATGGAGAAATTGCTAAAAAATTAAAAATTTCACCAAGATACGTGGGTAGAGTTTGTGGAGAAAACAATCATTTATTGGTTGTTCCTTGCCATAGAATTATAAGATCTGACAAGACTTTAGGGGGATTTTCTTCACCTGGAGGAATAAAACTAAAAAGAAAATTGTTAGAATTTGAAGGTATTTTTATTTAGGAGAACAAGCCAACCAACTCATCTTATAAGGCCTGTTTTCTGAAGCAATAAGCCATCTATCATCATCGTTCAAATCTCTTAGAAGGGAAATTTTTGAAAAATCTCTATTAGATGTCGTTAAAGTTTCAACTTTAAAATATTTCTTGATTTTAGCTATAAATTCTTGATTTTTTTTATCATCATGAAGTCTATGAAATTCGATAATTAAATTACAATTTTTAATTACTTTTAAATTTTCATCATCAAAAATACTAAATTCATCACCCTCTATATCTACCAAGAAAAAAATATCATTTATTTCTTTAAAACTGGAATCGAGATCTTTTAAGAAATTTTTATTTGCATCCTTTTTAATTAAAAGTTTATCTTGAAGATTGTTTAATTTTGAATTTTCTATCATTATATTTCTTGATGATTCAGAAATTTCAAAAGCTAATGATTTTTCAAAAAGACTGCTATATAAAACTCCTAAAGCAAAATATCCTTCACCAGCTCCAAAATTAACAAAATATTTCTTTTTATTTTTTTTTTGTAGTTCTGCTATTTTGTTTTGTATTTCTTGTTCGTAGCATCCAACAATTTTTGAGGATAAATCTGTATTAAATTTGTAATTTTTTTTATCCCATTTTGCTTCCTTAATCAGTTTCATGCCTTGAAAAAGTCCTGCAATTATTTTTCCAGAAGATCTTGAAAAAAGATAGTTTACTAGCCAAATTTTTCTTTTGTCTAAGGCTGTATGGAATCTGAATTTAAAACCAAATTTTCCAATCAAAACATTAAAAAAACCTATCACTCCATCTCGTGAGAGTGAAAATTTAAATTTTGAAAGGTTCACACTAGCTAGGTTTATTCATTGAAACAAAGAAATCTGTATTGTTCTTTGTATTCTTAAGTTTAGACATTAAAAATTCTATTCCATCCATTGTGCCCATCGGACTAATGATCCTTCTTAGAACATTAACTTTTGAAAGATCTTCTTTTTTGAAAAGCAGCTCTTCTCTTCTAGTTCCTGAACGAGTTATATCAATAGCTGGATAAATTCTCTTATCTGCAATTTTTCTGTCTAAAATTAACTCTGAATTTCCAGTACCTTTAAATTCTTCAAATATTACCTCGTCCATTCTGCTTCCTGTATCTACCAGAGCGGTTGATATAATGGTTAATGATCCGCCTTGTTCTACATTTCTTGCGGCACCAAAAAATCTTTTGGGACGCTGAAGTGCATTTGCGTCTACACCTCCGGTTAGAACTTTTCCTGAACTAGGTACAACAGCATTATATGCTCTTCCCAATCTAGTAATGGAATCTAATAAAATTACTACATCCTTTTTATGTTCAACTAATCTTTTTGCTTTTTCAATCACCATTTCAGCAACAGCAACATGCCTTGATGCGGGCTCATCGAAAGTAGAACTTATGACTTCTCCTTTAACTGTTCTTTGCATATCAGTAACTTCTTCGGGTCTCTCATCAATTAAAAGTACCATCAAATAACATTCTGGATGATTAACTTCTAATGAGTTTGCTATATTTTGAAGAATTATTGTTTTTCCAGCCTTAGGGGGAGAAATTATTAATGATCTCTGACCTTTTCCAATAGGACTTACAAGATCAATTAACCTAGCTGTTTGGTCAGGTTTTTTTTCTGTAGTATTTTTTTCCACTTCCATTTTTAATCTATTTTCAGGATAAAGAGGAGTTAGGTTGTCAAAGGCTATCTTGTTTCTTCCTTTTTCCGGATTTTCAAAATTAATTTGACTTACTTTTAAAAGCGCAAAGTACCTTTCAGCATCTTTTGGTGCTCTTATTTCTCCTTCAACTGAATCCCCAGTTCTTAAACCAAATTTTCTAATTTGACTTGGGCTAACATAAATATCATCAGGTCCAGGTAGATAATTAGACTCTATTGCTCTTAAAAAACCAAAACCATCTTGTAAGACTTCTAGAACTCCTCCTCCAGTTATTTGTTCGTTTTTATCAGCTAGCTTTTTTAGGATTGCAAAAAGAATTTCCTGTTTTCTTAAAGTACTAGGATTTTCTATTCCAAGCTTTTCAGCTTGAGTTATCAACTCTGATGGCGATTTCTGTTTTAGTTCTTGTAAGTTCATTTTTGATTGTTCTTAATATTAGGTAAGTAATACAAATATAGTGATTTAAATGGTATTTTCAAGTCTAAATTGGCTTAAAAATCACAATAAATATTATTGCAATTAATAAAACAGTAGGTACTTCGTTGATAAATCTGAAAAATTTCGATGAATGTCTGTTATTGTTTTCACTAAAGTTTTTAAGGCAACTAAAAAGGAAAAAATGATAAAAGGTGAGCGAAATTACTAAGATTATTTTTACCAATAACCAAAATTCTTTTAGGGTCTCTAGCCCTAGTGAATGGAGTAATAATAAACCAAAAATCCAAGAAAGTATCATTGATGGATTCATGATATAAACAAAAAGTCTTTTTTCCATAATGTTAAAAGTATTGTACTTATCTTGGTTGTCTTTTGTTTCTGCATGATAAACAAATATTCTTGGTAAGTATAATAATCCAGCCATCCAGGATATAACCGCTATTAAATGTAAAGACTTAAAAAGCAAATATGTATTCATTATTTTTTGATTAAATATTTATCAATTAGATAAGATAATAATTCTATATGGTCATTATTATCATTAAGGCAGGGAACTAAATCAAAGTTTTTTCCTCCATTTTTTACAAAACTCTCTTTGCCTTGTATTAAAATTTCCTCCAATGTTTCAACACAATCGGAAGAAAATCCCGGACATATTACTAAAATATTTTTTTTATCTTCTTTTGGCAATTTTTCTAAAGTTTTATCAGTATAAGGCTCCAGCCACTCTTGGGGTCCAAATCTAGACTGAAATGTAGTCTCAATAGGTATATCACTTTTTAATTTTTCTTTAAGAAGTCTAGATGTTTTTTGACAATAACAATGATAAGGGTCACCTTTTTGAAAATATTTTTTTGGTATCCCATGATAAGATGCGATGATTAAATCTGGTTTCCAATTTATTTCTGAAATTTTTTTTTCAACACTCTTTTTTAAACCCTCTATATATAATGGCTCAGATTCATAATGAGGTATTATTTGCAAGCTTGGTTGCCATCTCATTTTCATAATAGTTCTGTAAACCTCATCACAAACTGTTGCGGTTGTTGCCGATGAGTATTGTGGATAGAGAGGTAATATAATTATATTTTCACACCCTTTTTCTCGAAGCAAATTCATTTTACTAGCTATACTTGGATTCCCATATCTCATGGCATAATCAATTATTATTGATTCTTTGATAATTTTTTTTTGCAACTTTTTTGTTTGCATAATTGTATAATATCTTAATGGAGACATATTTTCTTTTTGCATCCAAATTTTTTTATATGCCTCTGCTGTTTTTGAAGGTCTAAAATTCAAAATAAACAAATTTAAAATAATTTTCCAAATTATTGGATTTACTTCAATTACTCTTTTATCAGACAAAAATTCTTTTAAATATCTTCTAATATCTAACCAACTTGTTGAATCGGGCGTTCCCAGATTTACTAGTAGCACGCCTGTTTTACCAAAATTTACTTTAGGGTGGTTTTTTTCCATGGTTTTTTTATATTTTTTAAGAACTTTATCAATTTTTTATAAATGATACAAAGTAAAGAAAATGATTCGTAAAATTAAATTAGATAAAGGGATTTATAGCAATACTCTCAGTTTTTTTAAAAAGAGATTTATAGAACTTTGCGGACTTCTTCTAATAAGTACTTTTTTGATATTTTCTTACTCCCTACTTAAATACTCTCCAGAAAATCCTACCTTGATTTACAAAATTGACGCTGGATTTTCATACAGTACTTTCCAAGCATATTTAAATATGGTTGCTGATTTTTTTCTTCAATCTTTCGGTTTGATATCCTTTTTGATTGCGCTCAGCATTTTCTCTTGGGGAATTAATTTGATTATAAATAAAAAAATTTATAATTTTTTAAGCAGAACTTTTTATATCGTTCTATATATAATTTTAGGATGTCTGTTTATTTATTTAACTAATAACAATTCTTTCTGGCTGATTGATAATGGGAATTCCGGTTTTGTCGGCGAACAAAGTTTTGATTTAGTAAGAACTTTCGCACCAATTATTGAAAATGATGTATTTAAAGTTTTTCTATTATTTTTAACCTTAATTTTCTTTTTTTTAGGATCAGGTATAAATGTTAAAGTAATTATTGGAAAAATTTTTAAAAAAAATATTAAAGAGAGTGATTTAGATACTTACGATAATGATCGGTCAATAGAAGATATTGATAAGGTTGAGTCTAAACAACAATCTTTTTCATTTAAAAATTTATCTGAAAGCAAAAAAATAAAAAAAGATGATTATTTGCTTCCTTCTATTAAGTTACTAGAAAAAAAACAAATCACAAAAAGCATAAACTCAAAAAATCCTAAACCTGATTTTATTGAAAAAATTTTATTAGATTTTGGTATAAAAGGAAAAATTAAAAAAGTAAGTAATGGACCTGTAGTAAGCTTGTATGAATTTGAACCTGCTGCTGGTGTTAAAGTATCTAAAATAATTAATTTATCTGATGATATAGCTAGAAACACCAGTTCTGTTTCGGCAAGGGTATCAATTATACCTGGGAAAAATACAGTGGGAATAGAAATTCCAAATGAGAAAAGAGACGGTGTTGTTTTGTCTGAAATTTTAGAATCTGATAATTTTTATAAAAAAGAAATTAAGTTACCAATAGCTCTTGGTAAAAGTATTTCCGGATCTCCTTTGGTTGCTGATTTAACATCCATGCCTCATTTATTAATTGCTGGTACAACTGGATCTGGTAAATCAGTTTGCATAAATACTATCATCACCTCACTTCTTTATAGACATAGCCCGGATATTTGTAAGTTTATTTTAATTGATCCAAAAATGTTAGAGCTTTCATCTTACGAAGGTATACCTCATCTTTTGTCTCCAGTAATAACAGAGTCAAAAAAAGCAACTGCTGCTCTAAGTTGGACTGTAAGAGAAATGGAAAATAGATATAAATTAATGAGTTCTGAAGGTGTTAGAAATATTGATGGATATAACATGAAACACAAACTGAAAATGCCTTACATTATTGTTGTCGTTGATGAAATGTCAGATTTAATGTTAATTTCAGGAAAAGAAATTGAAAGTTATGTTCAGAAATTATCTGCTATGGCAAGGGCTGCTGGTATTCATATAATTATGGCTACTCAGAGACCAAGTGTAGATGTTATAACTGGAACAATTAAAGCTAATTTTCCAACTAGAATATCTTTTCAAGTAAGTTCTAAAATTGATAGCAAAACTGTTTTGGGTGAACAAGGAGCCGAACAACTTCTTGGCAAAGGAGACATGCTTTTTATGTCGTCAGCGAACAAAATTTTTAGAATTCATGGTCCTTATATATCTGAAAGTGAAATAGAAAAAATATCAAGTTTTTTAAGATCCCAGGGAAATCCTGATTATGTTGAAGAAATAACAATAAACAAAGGTAATGATATTTCTGATATTTCTTCAAGCGACGAGAATGATGAGCTTTATGAGTCTGCTATTAAAATAATCCAAACAGAAAAAAAAGCATCAACTAGTTTCTTACAAAGAAAACTTCAAATTGGGTACAATAGAGCTGCAAGAATAATGGAGCAGATGGAAGAGAAAGGTGTGGTAAGTAAAGCAAATCACACTGGTAAAAGAGAGGTTTTGTAGTTTTTGCTAAGAAAAAAATCTATATTAACTTTTATAATTATTTTGTTTTTTAGTGCTACAGGTTTAGTAGCCAATGAAAAGTTAAAAATTATTGAAAATATAAATAATATAGAGACTCTTAAATTTAATTTCATTCAAATTTCTTTTAATAATAAAGAAAATGGAATTTGTTTTTTAAAAAGACCTCATTTCTTAAAATGCATATACGAAGATAAAAAACAAAAAGAGCTTATAGTTAATAGAAAAAATCTTGTTATATATCATAAAAGATATAACAAAGCATATTTTTATCCAGTTTCAAAATCATATTTTGCAGATATTTTAGATAAAAAAAAATTTGAAAATCTGATTTTAGATGGAGATTTAAGATTGAATGAAGAAATTTTTGAAATAAAGCATTCGGCAGAAAATAAGGGGGAGATAATATTTTTTTTTGATAAAGAAAGTTTTAATCTTTCTGGATGGCAAGTCATCGATCTAAATGGTAATAATACTAACTTTAAAATCAGCAATCTTAATAAAAACCAGAATTTAGATAAAAAGCTATTTAATATTCCAATAATTAACTAGAAACCATTTTCCCAACATTTTCTCCACCAAAAATGTGAAAATGTAAATGAGGAACTTCCTGTCCTCCATTTTTCCCTATATTAGATAAAGCTCTATATCCGCCATTTGTATTAGATACTTTGAGTAACTTAGCAACATGAGAGATTGCCTTGAAGAATTCTGTAATTTCTTTTTCTTTGGCGTTTTGAATGAAGTCATCCAGATCTACATATGGTCCTTTAGGAATAACTAAAGCATGAATCTTTTTTTGAGGACTTATGTCATGGAATGAAAGGACAAATTCATTCTCATAAATTTTTTTACAAGGTATTTCTCTTCTTAATATTTTAGCAAAAATATTGTTTTTGTCATATGCCATTTTATTTTTTTTGCCTTTTCTTTAATTCATCCATTACATCTTCGATTTTAATATCATTTGCTTCTAAGAGCACGAATAAATGATACAAAACATCGGATGCTTCATGAACTTTATTTGAATTTTTTTCAATTGCTTCGATAAGTTCTGCTACCTCTTCTTTTACTTTTTCAATACTTAGCTTTTGATTACTTAATAATTTACTCGTATAGGATTTCTCAGATGGAAACCCTTTTCGTTGACGAATAATAGAAATTAATTCTTCTAATGTTTTAAACATTTTTAAATTCTTACAGGAATTCCTTTTGAGTCTAAATATTTTTTTGCGTCTTGTATTGAAAATTCACCAAAATGAAATATTGATGCTGCCAATACTGCACTAGCTTTGCCTTTTTTAATACCATCATGTAAATGTTCAAGATTTCCAACACCACCTGAGGCTATAACTGGAATATTTACTGAATTACAAATTAGCTCAGTTAACTCTAAATCATATCCTTTTTTTGTTCCATCTCTATCCATAGAAGTTAAAAGTATTTCGCCTGCACCAAGTGCCTCTACTTCTTTGGCATAACTAAGAACATCTTTGCCAGTAGAATTTCTTCCTCCATGAGTAAATACTTCCCATTTATTTTCACCAGTCTTTTTTGCATCAATTGCAATAACAGTGCACTGGGATCCAAAGTTTTCAGCTGATTCTTTTACTATTTTTTTATCTTTTACTGCCGCTGTATTAATGGAAACTTTATCTGCACCAGAACTTAGTAAATTTGAAATATCATTTATATTTCTAACTCCACCTCCAACGGTCAATGGAACAAAACATTGTTGAGATGTTTTTTTTACAATATCTAAAATGGTATTTCTATTTTCGCTAGATGCAGTTATGTCTAAAAAACAAATTTCATCGGCACCATTTTCGCTATAAAATTTAGCTTGCTCGGTTGGATCTCCGGCATCAACCAAGTTAATGAAATTAATTCCCTTAACAACTCTGCCATTATTAACATCTAGACAAGGTATAATTCTTTTTAGCATTTAAAATTAGCTTAATAAGTTAACTATATTTCCNGAAACCGACAAACGNCCATCATATATTGCTTTACCAACTATTACTCCTTCAAAGTATTCCGGATATTGTTTTACTGCAACTATATCATTTATAGATCCTACACCTCCTGAAACTACAACTGGAATCTTATTTTCAAGAAGTTTAACAATTTTAATAGTTTCTTCAAAATTAGGCCTTGTTAAAGTTCCGTCTCTTTCAATATCTGTATAAATTATTCTTGAAACACCTATGTTTTTAATTTTCATTAAAAAATCAGAGGCTAAAATTTTTGTTTGTTCTTTCCAACCTCTTAATGCAATAAATCCATTACGAACATCAAGAGCGACTGCGATTTTATTTTTAAATTTACTACAAATATTCTCTAACAATTTCGTATCCTCGACAGCTATAGTGCCTAGAACTACTCTATCAACGCCAATATCAATTAATTTTTTTATATGATCGATTGATCTAATTCCGCCACCAATTTGAATCCTTATTTTTGTTAATTTACATATCTCTTCAATTAACTCACCGTTTACTGGTTCTCCTTTCAGAGCACCGTCTAAATCAACTATATGGAGATCTTGAAATCCGGAGTCTGAAAATTCCTTTGCTTGGTCTATAGGAGATTTTTTATATTCGGTAGATTTATCGAAATCTCCCTTTAAAAGCCTGACACATTTTCCCCCTTTAATGTCTATAGCAGGAAATATCTTCATTACTTCTTTTAAAGTTTTCCTTTTGTTGAAGGAAGAATATTTTTAATTCTTTTATCTATT
>PAGZ01000045.1 GCA_002704625.1 Candidatus Pelagibacter sp. | reverse complement strand
AACGAACTTGAAAGAGGCAGATGTTGTATCTATTTTTAAAGAGTCTGGCAAAACTTGTGTTCAAGTTTTCTTTTTTAGATCAAAACAAAATTGGGGTAATCAAGCGTATTTTCCTAAGCATGATCCTGATGAAAAGGAAGAAAAAATTTTATCTTCTTTTTTAGGTCAATTTTATGAAAATAAAACTTTACCTAAACTTGTTCTTTTAAATATTGAAATTAATGAAAAAACTTTGTTAGAAAAAACATTTTCTGCTAGAGAAAAAAAAGAAATAATTATTAAAAAAGCCTCAACTAAAGATGAAAAAATTGTATCAGAAATGGCTAAAAAAAATGCTAAACAAGCTCTGACTCAGAAAATCTTAGAAACTGAGAGTAATTCAAAATTAATAGATAGCATTTCAGATAAGTTTAATCTTAAATTTAATGTTAACCTTATTGAAGTCTATGACAATAGTCACGTACAAGGTGCTGACTCGGTTGGGGCGCTCATAACATTTGGTAAAGAAGGATTTGTTAAGAAAAAATACAGAAAATTTAATATTAAATCAGAAGCTGTGATGGGTGACGATTATGGAATGATGAAAGAAGTTTTAAAAAGAAGATTTTCTAGAGCGCTTAAAGAAGAAAGTGTTACATTGAATTTACCAGATTTAGTTTTAATAGACGGTGGTAAAGGACAATATTCAGTTAGCAGGGAAACATTGAATGATCTTGGTTTACACGAACTACCCATAATAGCTATTGCAAAAGGCAAAAATAGAAATGCAGGTGATGAAGTTTTTTATCACGATGAAAAAACATTCAAATTTAAAAAAAATGATCCAACGCTCTTTTTCTTGCAAAGATTAAGAGATGAATCACATAGGTTTGCTATTAGTACTCATAGGGCCAAAAGAAGAAGAAATCTCAGCAAATCGTTGCTTGATCAAATTTCTGGCATTGGGAGAGGTAGAAAAAGAGCCTTGCTAAATCATTTTGGTTCTGCAAAATCAGTCGAAGCAGCAAGTTTTGAAGATTTAAAATCTGTTGAAGGAATTGAAGAAAAAGTTGCGAAAAAAATTCATGATTTTTTTCATGAGGATTGATTATGAAAATTAAAATTCCAAATATTTTAACAATTGGACGGATTATAATTGTTCCAATATTTGTTATATCATTTTATATGCCAGGAATAGTTGGAGATCTAGTTCCTTTTTTTCTATTTATTTTAGCAAGTTTTACAGATTTTCTCGATGGATTATTAGCTAGACTTTATAAAGAGGAGTCAAAATTAGGAGAACTTTTAGATCCAATAGCTGATAAAATTCTGGTAGCATCCGCTCTAGTATTGCTCGTTATGAACGGTATCATAAAAAATTATGAGGTAATTGCAGCAATAGTGATTCTTACAAGAGAAATTTTAATTTCGGGCTTAAGAGAATTTTTGGCAAAGAGAAAAGAGGCTAGCCTACCTGTGTCTAGTCTCTCAAAATTCAAAACCTTTATACAGATGCTTTCTATAGCCATGCTTTTAACAGGAGAAACTGGCAATAAAATTATAAATTTTCAGGACTATAACGCACAAACTGTTGGTATAATTTTACTATGGATTGCTGCATTTTTGACTCTATATACTGGGTACGACTATTTAAGAAAAGGTATCGGCAGCGCAATAAATGATGATGAAAAAAAATAAAAATGGATTTATCTGAAGTTAATTTAAGAGAAAAAGATTTTCATAACAAACTTATATCTCAGGGTAACAATAGATCTGAGAATAAATATTACAAAGCATTAAATAATTTATATGTTGATTTTTTTAAATATTTAGAAATGAATATTAAAAATAAAAATATTTTAGATTATGGATGCGGTATTGGCGGATACACTGTTAAAGTGCTGGATTTTGCACCATTAAAGA
Source organism: Candidatus Pelagibacter sp. (assembly GCA_002704625.1). Next base: position 21,552 of record PAGZ01000045.1, on the reverse strand, counting down.
TTACTGGAATTGATATTTCAGAGGAAGCTATAAAGATTGCAAAAAAAAGGAACATTCAAAATAACAAGGTAGAGTTCAGGGTAGAAAATTGTGAGAATACTAAATTAAATTCAAATCAATTTGATTTTGTTTATGGAGCTGGCATTCTGCACCATCTTAATTTGGAAAGGTCAATTCAAGAGATAAATCGTATTTTAAAAGCTAATGGAAAATTAATATTTATTGAACCAATGGGAACAAACCCAATAATAAATTTTTATAGAAAATTAACCCCAAAATCTAGGTCTGAAGATGAACATCCATTTAAATTTAAAGATATAAAATATTTAAAAGGTGTATTTAAAAACGTTGAAGTTTCTTATTATGGATTTTTTACTTTATTATTTCTTCCCTTTTATTCAAAACCTAAAGACTCAAGATTATTTGATCTTTTGAGTAAAATTGATAAATATATTTTTAAAATTCCTATTTTTAAATTTCTGGCTTGGTCTGCAATAATTAAAGCTGAAAAAAACTAAGCTGCAACTTTTTTTCTTACTAGTGAATGATAACTATCGGATAAACCTTTAATTAAATCACAAACATTGAAACTAAATTTGTCAATTTGTGATACCGGTGTAACTTCTGCTGCTGTTCCAGTTAAAAAACAACCAACAAATTTTTCCATTTCATCAGGTTTAATTTTTCTCTCAATAATTTTAATCCCTTTTGACTTTGCAATATCAATTATACATCTTCTTGTAATTCCGTCTAAAAATGAATCTGGAATTGGTGTATGTAGATAACCCGAATTATCTTTAAAAAAAATATTTGCACCTGTTGCCTCAGCTATATTTCCTTGATGATCTAACATTAAAGAATCTGCAAATCCCTTGCTCTCCGCTTCATGTTTAGACAAAGTGCAAATCATATATAGGCCTGCAGCTTTTGTATCCCAGGGTACTGAATTTGGTGCTGGTCTTCTCCAGGACGAAATATTTAATTTAATTCCTTTAAGTTTTAACTTTGGATCAAAATATGATCCCCATTCCCATGCTGCTATGGCAGTGTGTATTTTATTTTTTTGAGCAGATATTGCCATCATTTCACTGCCTCTCCAAACTACAGGTCTTATATAACCATTTTTAACTTTTTGAACTGAGATTACTTCTTTACATACATTATTAATATCCTTTTCACTGTAAGGAATTTTTATACCCATTCTTTTTGCAGAATAGAAAAGTCTTGAGGTATGTTCCTCTAATTTAAAAATTTCTCCATCGTAGATTCTTTCACCTTCAAAAACACAGCTTGCATAATGTAAACCGTGATTTAATATGTGAACTCTAGCATCTTTCCAATCAACAAATTCGGAGTTATACCAAATCTTGCCTGATCTTTTATCGTAGGGAATATTTTCCATTGATTTAAATTAAATAATTTTTATCTAACAAAAAAGTATATTTGTTGTTAAAATATGTCAATATATCTGACCAAATTATGAAAGATTTACTCTATTTAAAAGATGATCAAATAAAAGATTGTATTCAGCTTCTGCTTTATGCTTACAGAGAGACATTTTCTGATCCAAACAAAGTTTTAAAAAAAAATTCATTAGGTGCTGCTCATCACAGAACGTTACATTTAATTGAAAGAAATGAAGGTATTAGTGTTAACGAACTACTAACTAAATTGAAAATTACAAAACAAAGTCTTAATAGAGTTTTAAATGATTTAAAAAAGTCTAAAATTATTAAACAAGTTAAGGATAGTAATGACTCAAGAAGAAAGTTATTGTATTTAGATCACGCAGGGAAAAAATTTTATAGTGAAATTTTTGAAAGTCAAAAGAAACGTATTTTTAATGCTCTAAAAAACTCAGACTCAGACTCTGTATTAAAATTTAAAGAGGTCTTAAAAAAAATAATTAATGGAAAAAAATAAATACCATATTTTAGTTGTCGATGATGACGATAAAATAAAAATTTTAATTAAACAGTTTTTAATTGAAAAAGGCTTTATCGTTTCTACAGCTTCAAATGCTAATGAAGCAAAAGAGAAAATTGATATTTTTGAATTTAATTTATTAGTACTCGACGTAATGATGCCAGGCCAAAGTGGTTATGAACTTACAAAAGAACTTAAACAATCAAGAAATATACCTATTATTTTACTTACAGCAAAAGGTGAAGTAGAAAACAGAATACACGGGTTAGAACTTGGAGCAGATGACTACTTGGGAAAACCTTTTGAGCCTAAGGAGCTTTTATTGAGAATAAATAATATTATCAAAGCAAATATAAAGCAAAATATTTCACTAAAAAGTAAAATAGGTATAGCAGAATTAGACTTAAATAGAATGACAATAAAATTAAATCAAAAAATAAAAAAAATTAATTCTTCTGAAAAAAAGGTTTTATTAAAGATGTTGGCATCTCCAGGTAAAATATTTTCTAGAAATGAAATTGGTAAAATTTCGGAAATATCACAGGAAAGGTCTATTGATGTTATGATTACTAGATTAAGAAAAAAAATTGAGGAAGACCCAAAAAACCCGAAATTTTTACAGACAGTGAGAGGTTCAGGATATGTCCTTTGGATTAAATAGTTTATTAAAAAAAATATTACCTAAAGGTCTTTTTTTAAGAGCACTGATTATAGTTGCGGCACCTGTAGTTATTATGCAAATAACAATCTCTATAGTATTTTTTGATAGCATTTGGATAAAAGCAAATAAAGGAATGACAAAATCTCTTGTGAGCGAGGTTAAAACTTTATTTGACGCCTACAAATCTGAGGAGATCAATGATGTAAGATTTTTAACCAATCTATATAAAAAAAATTTTGATTTTGTAATAAATATAAAAAAAGGAGAAAAAATTCCTATAACTCGATCTGACAGACGTTTTAGTCCAATGGATAGATCTCTTAGAAGAGAAATGAAACCAGTGTTCGGAAATAATTACTGGTTTGATACAGTTACATATATAGATCTTGTAGATTTAAGAATTCAAAGTAATGAAGAAGTTATTCAAGTTTTTTTTCCAAAGAGCAAAATTGCTCCATCATCAGTAAGGGTATTTGTTATGTGGATTACTCTTCCTTCTCTAGTTTTAATTTTAATAGCAATCCTTTTTCTTCGAAACCAAACTAGACCAATAGTAAAATTATCAAAAGCAGCAGAGAGATTTGGCAGAGGAGAAAGAGTTGATGATTTGAGACCTTCAGGAGCATCTGAAATAAGAAAAGCTACCCTAGAATTTGATAGAATGATGAAAAGAATTAACAAACACTTGAATCAAAGATCAGAAATGCTTTCCGGTATAAGCCATGACTTAAGAACGCCTTTAACAAGATTGAAACTTCAATTGGCAATGAGTGATAAAAAAGATGCAAGTAAAAGAATGGCTTTAGATATAGACGAAATGGAAAAAATGCTAAATGATTATCTGCAGTACGCAAAATCTCAATCAGAAGAAGATTATGTTGAGATAAATATTAATGAATTAATAAATGATATTCTTAAAAATTACGAAAAATCCAAATATAAATTTTCTGTAAAAGAAAATTTGATTATAAACGGTAGAAAAAACTTAATTCGTAGAAGTTTTTCAAATGTTATTGAAAATGGTTTATCATATGGAGATAAAGTTTTTATAGAGCTCAAAAAATCTGTGGGGAGTGCTATTATTATCTTTGAAGATAACGGGCCTGGAATTCCAAAAAAAGAATATGAAAATGTGTTCAAGCCCTTTTATAGAATTGACAAAAGTAGAAGTCTTAATAAGTCTGGTGTTGGTTTAGGTCTTTCGATTGCACAGGACATAATAAAATCTCACGGTGGAAATATCACCCTATCTGAAAGTAAACATAATGGTTTGGAAGTTAAGATTTCTTTGCCTTTTTAAACTTTTTAAACTTTTTTAACTTTTTTGAATTTTTTAAATTTTTTAAATTTTTTATTTCTTTTTGCTGTTTTTCAATTATTTTTTTTAAAATTACAAACTCTTCTCTTGTAACTAAATCTAATTTATTTGCCAAATTATCTCTATTAAACTTCATTGATGTGATTAGTTCCTTTTTTATATCTTGTGAAGTAAGTATCCCAGCTTCCACAAAACTTGATAGCATTTTAAGGATCTTTTGCGAGTTGTTCATAAATTAAGTTTAAATTATAAGTAATTTAAATTCAATTGTGATAAATTTAAACGATGGTTCATAATTTTGATCCAATTTTAATTGATTTAGGTATTTTACAAATCCGATGGTATTCTTTGGCATACATTTTGGGGATTTTAATTGGCTGGTGGTACGGAAAAATTATAATTCAAAAACAATTAAAAGATACACTTCAGATAAAATATCTGAAAGAGTTTGACGAATTAATTGCATATATAATTATTGGTATTATTGCTGGTGGAAGATTAGGCTACGTAATATTTTATAATCCTAACTTTTTTTTCGAAAATCCATTAGAAATTTTAAAAATATGGACAGGAGGAATGTCATTTCATGGGGGCTTATTAGGAGTAATACTGAGTATTTATTTTTTTTCTTTTTTTAGAAATTTAAATTATAAAATATATTTTGATACCATATGTTGTGTTGCTCCTATTGGAATCTTTTTTGGGAGAACAGCAAATTTTATAAATGGTGAACTATATGGTTTGCCTACTGAAAAACCTTGGGGCATTATTTTTCCAAAAATTGATAATTTGACTAGGCATCCTTCACAAATTTATGAAGCCTTATTAGAGGGTATATTTTTATTCGTGATACTAAATTTCATTATACTTAAGAAAAATTTTAATCATGGTGTAATATCATCTTTATTTTTGATTATTTATGGAATTTTTAGAATTATTTCTGAGCAGTACAGAGAACCCGATGAACATTTGGGTTATGTTACTGCAAATATTAGCATGGGATCATTACTTAGCATTATAATGATAATTTTTGGAATTTTATTTTTAAGAAAAGTTAATTTTAATGAAAAAAATAGATAAAATTTTTTTTAAAACAAAATCTATGCCTTTAGATTTATATTTAGAAAAAGTTCTATATGATAAGACCGTTGGTTATTATCAAAAAAAAAATCCTTTTGGTGCAAAAGGCGATTATATAACTGCACCAAATTTTTCAAACCTTTTTTGTGAAATGATAACAATATGGTTGATTAGTTTTTGGGAAAATTTAAAAAAACCAAAAAAATTTAATTTTGTGGAGCTTGGTCCTGGAAATGGAGATTTTTGTTTATCACTGTTAAAAACTTTAAAAAATTTTTCAGAAGCATCGGATGCTATAAACATAATGCTATATGAGAAAAGTAATAAATTAAGAAATATTCAAAAAAGGAGGATAAAGTCGTCTAAAGTTTCTTGGATAAATGATTTAAAAAAAATTAAAAAAGGTCCGGTAATATTTTTTGGTAATGAATTTTTAGATGCCTTACCAATTAAACAGTTTAAAAAATATAATGAAAATATTTATGAAAAATATGTAGTTTTAAGAAATAATAAAGTACGTTTTAAATTTGAAAAGATACAAAAAAAAGATCTAAAAAAACTTAAAAATTTTAAACTTTTAAATAAAAATGGAATTATTGAATACCCAGAATATGGTTTTAAAGAACTTAAAATAGTGTGTACTAAAATAAAAAAGTTGAATGGAGGAGTACTTTTTATTGACTATGGATATAAAATTAGAAAAAATATTGATACACTTCAATCTGTTAGTAAGCATAGGTACAACCAGATAAGTAGAAATATTGGAGATGCTGATATTACAACTATGGTGAATTTTGATCTATACAAAAGGTACTTTTCTCATAATGGTCTATTAGTTGAAAATATAATAAGTCAAGGCAGGTTCCTTCAGAAAATGGGTATCATTGAAAGAGCTCAAATTTCTAGTAGTAAAATGAGTTATAATGACTTAACGAATTTATATTCAAGACTTAAAAGATTAATTGACCCAAAATTGATGGGTGAAATTTTTAAAGTAATTTTTGCAAAAAATAGAAAAAGCAAATTTTCTCTGGCCTTCAAATAATGTTTCATTCAAATAAATTAAAACAAAATAGTAAAATTCAACATTGTTTTTTTTCTAGAAAAAATGGATCATCAGAAGGTATTTACGAAAGTTTAAATTGTGGAATTGGAAGCCGAGATAAAAAAAAAAATGTAGAAAAGAATTTAGATATGGTGGCAACAAAGTTTGGAATTAAAAAAAACCAACTTGTTATGATGCATCAGACGCACAGTAATAAAGTAAAAATTGTTAATAATGAAAATAATATAAATAGAGTTGAATGCGATGCGATGCTAACAAATAATAACAAGATTGCATTATCTGTTTTAACAGCTGATTGCGTACCCATTCTAATATATGAAAAAGAAAAAGATATTGTTGGTTGTATACATGCTGGATGGAAAGGGGCAGTAAACGGAATAATAGAAAATACTCTAAAAAAACTGATAGAAATGGGCGGAAGTCCTAAACAACTAATAGTCTCGATAGGCCCTTGTATTTCGCAAAAAAATTACGAAGTAAAAAAAGATTTTTATTTAGAATTTATTAAAAAGAGTAAAGATAATGACTCTTTTTTTTCAAAAAAAGACAAAAAAACTTTTCACTTTGACTTAAGAAGATTCGTGAACGAAAAGTTTCATTTTTTTGGTGTGCCCGAAATAGAGAATATACTTGTTGATACCTTTGCCTCTAAAGATGAATACTTTAGCCATAGAAGGGCCAAAAAGTTAGGTGAAGATGACTACGGAAGATGCATTTCAGTAATAAAAAAAATTAATAGATAAAATTAATTGAAAACTTATATTAATGGATGTATAAAGAAAGTGTCCTAATGAAAATTTTATCAGGAACAAGCAATCTCCCATTAAGCAAAAATATTTCAAAACAGCTCAAACTAAAATTAGTTAATACAAATATTAAAAGTTTTGCGGATGGTGAAATTTATGTTGAGATTAATGAAAATATAAGAGGTAACAGTGTTTTTGTAGTTCAATCCACTTCTACACCAGCAAATGATAATCTAATGGAACTTTTGCTATGTATTGATGCTCTTAGAAGATCTTCTGCAAAAAATATTACAGCAGTAATACCTTACTTTGGTTATGCTAGACAGGACAGAAAAGTTGTGCCAAGAACTTCTATATCGGCAAAACTTGTATCTAATTTGATAACTAATGCGGGAGCAAACAGAGTTGTTACAGTAGACCTACACGCTGGTCAAATTCAAGGTTTTTTTGATATACCGGTAGATAATCTATTTACGACTCCACTTTTTGCAAGATACATAAAAAAGAAACTCAAGAGCAATAATTTAATTTGTGTTTCACCTGATGTCGGCGGTGTACAAAGAACAAGAGGGTTGGCAACAAAAATAAATGCTGATTTAGCAATAATAGACAAAAGAAGACCACAACATGGAAAATCCAAAGTAATGAATATTATTGGTAATGTTAAAAATAAAGATTGTATAATAGTTGATGACATTATTGATAGTGGCGGGACTATAGTAAATGCCGCAGAGGAACTAATTAAGAAAGGAGCAAAAAGTGTGAATGTTTTTGTTACCCACGCCGTTCTAAGTGGAGAGGCAATTAATAAAATTAAGAAATCAAAAATAAAAAAATTAGTAATTACAGATACTATCGATAATACAAAAAGAATTAAGAATATTAATAAAATTCAAGTTTTATCTATCGCTTCTCTCATGGCTGAAGCAATTAAGAGAATTTCTAATTCAACTTCGGTATCTAGCCTATTCAATTAAGGCTTGTTTTATTTCAAACTTGGGGTAAATTGGCACATTCAAATGATAAATAATTTAAAAGCTGCTAAGAGAGATACAAAGACTAAAGGACAACTTAATTCTTTGAGAACAAAGGGGTTAATACCCGCAATACTTTATGGCGGCAAAGATCCAAATGTTAAACTAAGTATTGAGGAAAAATTTATTAAAGATGTTTTAAGAACCGAAAACTTTCTATCAACTGTGATTGATCTAGATGTTGATGGAAAAAAAGAAAAAGTTATTCCAAGAGATGTTACATATCATGTAACCACTGAACAACCGTCACATATAGATTTCATGAGGGTGGTTAAGGGTTCAAAAATTATTTTAGAAATTCCAGTAACATTCAAAAATAACAAAGACTGCCCGGGATTAAAAAAAGGAGGAGTTCTCAATATTGTAAGGAGAAAAATAGAATTAAAGTGCCCAGCAGAAAACATTCCAGAAGATATAGAGGTTAATTTAAGTGGATTAGATATTGGATCAAGTATAAGAATTTCTTCAGTAAAACTTCCAGAAAACTCGGAATTAACTATAACGGATAGAGATTTTGTAGTAGCAACAATTGCTGCACCAACAATAGTAAAAGAACCTGAAAAAGTTGCTGAAGAAACACCTGCTGAAGGTGCCGAAGGTGAAGCTGCAACTCCTGCCGATGGTGAGGCTACTGCTCAAACTAAAGAAGGAGAGGCGGTCAAAAAAGATGAAAAAGGTAAAGAGGGTTCCGCCGATAAAAAACAAGCAGGTGATAAAAAGCCTGCTGCAGAAAAAAAACCAGCAGAAAAAAAATAAAATAATATGCTTTTGTTAGTAGGTTTAGGAAATCCTGGTCCAAATAATACAAATAATAGACACAACATTGGTTTCAAAATTATTGATGCAATCAATCAGGAATTTAATCTTTCAAAACAGAAGCCAAAATTTAAAGGGCTTTTAACAACTGGCAATATTGAAAATAAAAAAGTATACGCAATAAAACCTTTAACTTTTATGAATAATTCAGGTGTTTGTATTAAAGAGTTGATCGAATATTTTAAAATTGATGCAAAGAACGTTATCGTATTCCATGATGATTTAGATATTGATTTAGGAAAAGTTAAAGCAAAATTTGGGGGCACGAGTGCAGGTCATAATGGTATAGAGTCTATAGATAAATTTATTGGCAAAGATTATTCAAGAGTAAGAATAGGTATTGGTCGCCCTAAACAAAAAAGTAAGGTCAATAATCATGTGCTAGATGATTTTAATGAGAATGAAGAAGAAAGAATGAAAGATATAACCGGGCACATAGTTAAAATGGTTCCAACTTTAATTAATAAAGAAATGGATCTATTTTCAAGCAAAGTTAATCAAAACCTGAATGGGATTTAAGTGTGGAATAGTTGGTTTACCAAATGTAGGTAAGTCAACATTATTTAATGCTCTAACATCTTCAAGAAAAGCCCAGGCGGCTAACTTTCCTTTTTGCACGATTGATCCAAATATTGGCATAGTTAATGTTCCCGATAATAGATTAAATAAACTTTTTGATCTTTCAAAATCAAAAAAAAAAATAAATGCAAATATCACATTTGTTGATATTGCCGGTCTTGTCAAAGGGGCATCCAAAGGAGAAGGTCTTGGAAATAAATTCTTATCTCATATAAGAGAAGTTGACGCTATTGTTCACTTAGTAAGATGTTTTGAGTCTGAAAATATACAACATGTAAATAAAAAAATTGATCCTATTAATGATTTAGAAACAATTAAAACAGAAATACTTTTATCTGACATAAATCAAATAGAAAAAAAACTTCAAAAAAACATAAAAAAGAATTTGACTGAAAAACAAATAAAACTACTTGAAAATGCTTTAAAAAATTTAAATGAAGGTAAAATTTTAAAAAACTATGATGATGAAGAAAGCAAAAAATTCTTTGCAGAACTTGGTTTAATATCTAATAAACCATATATTATTGTATGCAATGTTGATGAAGAAAGCGTAAAAAAGGGAAATAATCATACTGAAAATGTCAGAAAAAAATACCCTGATCAAAAATTAGTAATAATTTGTGCTGATATAGAAAGCCAAATTATAGATTTAAAACAGGAGGAAAGAGATAGTTATATCCAAAATATAGGACTTGAAAAAACAGGATTAAATCAATTAATAAAAACTGGTTATGATTTGCTAAATTTAAATACTTTTTTTACTTCTGGACCAGAGGAATCAAGAGCATGGACAATAAAAAAAAATACAGGTGCACAAAAGGCTGCTGCAGTTATTCATACTGATTTTGAAAAAAATTTTATAAGAGCTGAGGTAGTTTCTTTCAGTGATTTCGAAAAATATGGAAGTTTTGAAAAAGCAAAAGATAAAGGGAAATTAAAAGTTGAGGGAAAAAATTATCTTGTAAAAGATGGGGATGTTTTATTCTTTAGAGTCAATCCTTGACCACAACCTTCTCATGCTAAAATAAACTAGAATAGACAGGATTATAAGAAAAATAATAACTTTAAAACCTAATTTGTGCCTTTCCTCCAAGTGCGGTTCAGCGGCCCAAGTTAAAAACGTTGTGACGTCTTTGGCCATTTGAGCTTCTGTCGCTTTTGTTCCGTCTGAATAAGAGACCAAATCATCTGATAAAGGATTAGACATCTTAATTTTATTTCCATCCATGTACTTGTTATAGTAAACACCTTCCTCTAGTTCGAAGTTAGCAGGTGGCTCTGTATACCCAATCAGAACAGAATATATATAATCCGCTCCTCCTTTTCGTGCTTTTACTAAAACAGACATGTCAGGTGGATAGGCACCGCCATTCGCAGCCATTGCTGCTTGAACATTTGGATAAGGCGAAACAAACTTGTCTGACGGTCTTCCTTGTCTTGTGAACATTTCACCATCACTGTTGGGGCCATCAGTCACTTCAAAATTCGCAGCTATTGCTTTTACTTGTTCCACAGAAAACTCTGGACCACCCTTTTCCCCTAAATTTCTGTAACTTAAAAGACTCATTGAATGACATGATGAACAAACTTCTGTGTATACTTGATATCCTCTTTGTAGTGAACTCCTATCAAATTTTCCTGTTATTCCTTTAAAACTCCAGTCATATTTTGGTATTTTAATTTCTTCACCTACAGAAGAACTTATTAGAGTAAAAAAAAAGAAAAGAATTTTTATATAAGTTTTATTTAATTTAAACATTTGGTTTATCACTTTTTATCAGTTCTGCCTTTGGCATGCCTGTCAAAACTGGTTCTGTGATACTAAGAGGTAAGGGCTGAGTTCTTTCTACTCTACTAAGAACTGGCAATATAATTAAAAAATGGGCAAAATAATATATTGTCCCTACTCTTGCTACTAAAAGATATAAACCTTCTGCTGGCATTGCACCTACATAACCGAGTGCCAAAACATCTATTATAAGTATCCAAAAAAACATCCTATTTAATGGTCTAAAAATAGAGGATCTAACTTTACTACTATCAAGCCAAGGAAGTGCCATTAAAATAAATATAGAACCAAAAAGAAGAATTACTCCACCAAGTTTATCAGGAACTGAGCGAAGTATTGCATAAAAAGGAAGTAGATACCATTCAGGAACAATATGTTTTGGTGTAACCAATGGATTGGCTTGGATGTAATTATCGCTATGTCCAAGAATATTAGGGGCAAAAAATATAAATCCTGAGAAAATTATCAAGAATATTAATAAAGCAAATAAATCCTTTATAGTAATATAAGGATGAAAAGGAACTGTATCTTTTGATGGTTTTTTAACATCAATACCAATTGGATTATTATTTCCGGGAACATGTAGTGCCCAAATATGCAAAATTACCAAACCTAAAATTAAAAAAGGAAACAGGTAATGTAGACTAAAGAACCTTGTTAAAGTTGGATTGTCTACTGAATAACCTCCCCACAGCCATGTGGTAATGCTATCTCCAACTAAAGGTATAGCACTAAATAAATTTGTTATTACTGTAGCGCCCCAAAAACTCATTTGCCCCCAGGGCAATACATAACCCATAAAAGCGGTTGCCATCATCAAAAGATAAATTATCATTCCCAAAATCCAGATTACTTCTCTAGGTGATTTATATGATCCATAAAATAGAGATCTAAAGATATGTATGTAAACTGCAAGGAAGAACATTGAAGCTCCATTACTGTGAATGTAACGAATTAACCAGCCATAATTTACATCTCTCATTATGTGTTCGATACTACTAAAAGCCATATCAGCATGAGCTATGTAGTGCATTGCTAAAACTAATCCGGTTATAATTTGAGATAACAAACAAAAGGTTAATATTCCACCAAAGGTCCACCAGTAATTTAAATTTTTAGGTGTAGGGTAGTCTGTTAAGTGTGAGGCCAATGATAGCAAAGGTAGTCTATCGTTAAACCATTTTCCAAATTTTGATTTAGGTGTATATGTATGTTCGCTCATTTAGTAAATTATCCAATCTTAATAGTATTATCATCAACAAAAGCATATTTTGGAATTTCCATATTAGTTGGAGCTGGACCTTTTCTAATTCTTCCAGATGTATCATAATGTGATCCATGACATGGACAAAACCAGCCATTATACTCTCCCTTGTCAGATAAAGGTACGCATCCAAGGTGAGAACAAATGCCCATCATAACTAACCACTCTGCTTTTTTAACTCTATCCTGATCTTTCTCAGGATGTTTTAGTTCATCTAAACTAACAGACTGTGCCTCAGAAATTTCTGTCTGTGTTCGTCTTTTAATGAATACAGGTTTGCCTCTCCATAGGACTGTGATCGATTTTCCTGGCTCAATTTGACTTATATCTACTTCTGTGGTGGCCAATGCTTTTACAGAACTATCTGGGTTCATTTGGTCTACAAATGGCCAAATTGTTGCACCTATACCCACTGCACCAATTGTGTAAGTTGCGGTAAATAGAAAATCTCTTCTATTATTTTTTTTTCCTGAATTATTCATAAAACTATAATAATATTGCTTTCTAATATAAAATAGGAGTATTTAAAAGAGTTGCCAGAGGCCAGAATGACACACAAATCCCATTTAATTGTGAAAATTAAGTAGTTATAAACATTCAAACTAAATTTTATGAAACTAAGCATAGATATACAAAAAAAATTAACCAGCGAATGGTTCAAATTTATGCAGTCAAAAATACTTGATGAATTTCAACACTATGAGATTAAAGTTTCCAAAAAAAATAAAATTAAACCAAAATATTTTGTTAAAAAGCAATGGATAAAAAAAAACAATAAAGGAGGAGGTATTTACTACATTCTAAAAAATGGTGAGGTATTTGATAAAATAGGAGTAAACCATTCGACAGTTGAAGGCTCTTTTCCTAAAAATTTTAAATCTAATATTCCTGGTACAAAAAAAAATAATTCATATTGGGCTTCAGGAATATCTGTGGTAGCTCATATGAAAAATCCTAAAATTCCTGCAATGCATTTTAATACAAGATTTGTAATTACTTCAAAAAGCTGGTTTGGTGGCGGCATGGATGTAACACCTAGTTTGTTGGATGCAAAAGAAAAGTTAAATTTTCACAAAAGACTAAAAATATTATGCAAAAAAAATAAACAAAGTTATAATAGATATAAAAAATGGTGTGATAAATATTTTTATATTAAACATAAAAATCAACCTAGAGGTATTGGTGGAATATTTTTTGATTATCTTTACAAAGATTGGGAAAAAAATTTTAAATTCGTTAGGGATGTTGGCATCTTTTTTCTAAGTATGTCTACATATATTATTGAAAAAAAAGTTTTTTCTAAGTGGACAAAACAGCAAAAAAATAAACAGTTATTAAAGAGAGCTAATTACGTAGAATTTAATTTGTTATATGACAGGGGAACTAAATTTGGTCTAAATACTGGAGGTAATTTAGATGCAATATTTATGTCTCTTCCACCTCAGGCGAAATGGAAATAATGGAAAAAGATCCTGTAACATTAGAGGGATTAAAAAAACTCAAGGAAGAGTTAGAAGATTTAAAAAATAACAAAAGACCTAAAGTAGTTGAGGCTATAGCTGAAGCAAGAGCTCACGGTGATTTAAAAGAAAACGCAGAATACCATGCTGCTAAGGAACAGCAGGGGCACATTGAAGGCCGCATAATGGAAATAAATGACTTAATAGCAAGAGCAAATGTAATTGATGTAACTAAGTTAGATAATAACGGAAAAGTGATATTTGGATCTACTGTTACTGTTAAAGATTTAGAAAATGATGAAAAGAAAACTTTTAAAATAGTTGGAAAAGATGAGGCTGATATAAAAAAAAATTTAATATTTTTTAAATCTCCTATTGGTAAGTCGTTAATTGGTAAAGGTATAAATGAAACAGTGACGGTTAACACACCTTCAGGAGAAAAAAATTACGAAGTTTTGTTAGTTAAGTATATTTAGATTAAATATGTTTTTTTAATATATTTTTTAACTCTTCATCATCTATACTAAAATTATTTTCAACCCAATACTTTTCGATTTCTTTTAAAAGATCACCCATTTTTTTCCCGCTTTTCAAACCTTTGTCTAATAATAACTTTCCCGTAATTGGAAATTTAGGAATATTAATGGAATTAATTGTATCTAACATTGATTTAATTTTATTGAATTTTTTTGGATAATTTAAAATAAAATAAAATTTAGCAAAAGATAAAAACTTATCTTTACCATCATAATAAATATTTTTTTTAATATCTTTTTTAAAAAAATTTTTATTTTTTTGTGCTTTAATAAAATTCTGACTCATGAAATTCAAATAATTTTTTAATTGATTAGAAGTTTTGTATTTGTGTCCAAAATAAATATGATTATCTGTATCGCCCACTAACAATAATGATAAAAATAAATTTTTATCATTTTTTAGGAATTTTTTATAAATTTCTTTATCTAAACCTTTAATTCTACCTAGATATTTAAATTCAGGAAATATCATCTCAAAAATTTCATTTATTTCCTTATTTAAAAAAACATCAGTTACATTTTCCAAATTTATAATCTTTTTTAATTCCATAAAAATTCTTTCTTTTGAAAGTTTTAATACTCCATTTAGATTTTTTTTAATAATTTTTATGGTCTCATCATCTTTATGGAAGTCCTTGTATTGAAGTGAAAACCTTAAATATCTTATAATCCTTAGATAATCTTCCTGAATTCTTTTTTGTGGATCCCCAATAAATTTAATTTTTTTATCTTTTAAATCCTTTTTGCCATTTTGTGGGTCAAATATTTTTCCTCTTTGGTCTAAATAAATTGCATTAATTGTAAAATCCCTTCTCTCTGAATCAGCCTCCCAATCAGTTGAATAAGAAACTTTTGCATGTCTTCCATCCGTGGTAATATCTTTTCTGAGAGTAGTAATTTCGAAATTTTTTCCTTCCTTAGATAGAGTTATAGTTCCGTGTTCAATTCCTGTTTTAATAATCTTGTAATCTGAGCTAGAAAATTTATCTACTATTTCATCAGGTGTGAAGATAGTTGCTATATCAATGTCATCAATTTTTTGATTGTTTAAAAAATTTCTTACGCAGCCTCCTACTAACATTGCATTGTTATTCCCATTTGCGTTTAATATTTGAAAAATTTGTTTAATTTCTTTTTCTTTATAAAAAGGAAATAGGAACTTTTTAATGTTATTAATTAAAAGCATATTGTTGGCTGGGGCGCTAGGATTCGAACCTAGGATGGTGGTACCAAAAACCACTGCCTTACCGCTTGGCTACGCCCCAAAGTTTTTTCGATATATCACAATAAAACATTTTTAAATAGTTTTACATAGAGCACACCAAAATCTAGGGAATATCTTTTTAATCCTTTTTAACGCGTTGGTTCCATGTCTTTTATTTAAAAACAAGCCAAAACAAGCCGATCCAGATCCAGTTACTCTAGAAAATTCGCAATTTTCAGAAAAATCTAATTCTGACAGAATCCTCTCAACAACAGGGAACTTATTGATTACAACACTTTCTAGGGAGTTATTTTCAAATTTAAGTTTATTTATCAATTCTAGTTTTGAAATTTTTTTGTTATATTGTTTTTTTCTAATTACCTCATAATCTCGTAATTTATTATAAATCTCCTTTGTGGAACATTTTAAAAAAGGGAAAATTATTAATAAATAAAAATTCCCGTTAAAACTAAACTTATTTATTTTTGAGAAACCTTCCTGAAATATTTTATTTGATTTAAAAAAAACTTTAAAATCAGTGCCAAGTTTTTTTGAAAAATAATTGATAATATTTTCTGTGATTTTTTTTTTTTTTAAAAAATATTTGATTATAGTTGCTGCATTTCCAGACCCTCCTCCTAAACCTGAAAATGCTGGAATATTTTTCTTTACAATAATTTCATATCTAATTTTAGGTGAAATTAATTTTTTTTTTCTAAGTAGTGATAAGCTTTTATTTACACTATTATTTTTGTTTTTTACACTATTTTTAAATTTTCCAATAAATTTAACTTTGTCTTTTGATTTGTTTATTTTATCTATTTTAATTTCATCGCTAAGATTTGTGAGAAAAATTAAAGATTGAATTTGATGAAATTTTCTATTTTTTATTTTCTTTCCAACTTTCAAGAATAGATTTACCTTTGAAGGCGATTTTAGAACTATATTTTTCATTTACTAAAAATTTAGATATTTTCCAATCCAAATAACATTTTTTTTTCAACTTTTGATTTTAATTCATCTTCTGCTTTATCCGACTTTAAAACATTGTTCCAATAATATCTTGCTTGAATCTTGTGATTATTCATCCATAAACAATCAGCATAATGATCGTTAATAATTGGATCTCTTGGTAATAACATCATTGCAATTTCAAGATATTTTTTTGCCTCTGAAAAGTTTTTTGTTTTATATAAAGCCCAACCAAGAGAGTCTGTTATATATCCATTATTTTTTTTCAAATCGTTTGCTTGCTTTAACATTTCTAACGCTTGATCAATATTTGTATTTTGTTCTATCCAGCTATAGGCCAAATAGTTCATTACATATGGTTCGTTTGGTTTAACTTTTAGGGACTCAATAAGATCTTTCTCACCAAGTTCCCATTTATTGTTTCTTTCATATGCCATGCCTCTTCTTTCTAGAATTTCTGGATATAAATTGTGTTTCTTATTTATTTTTAATAAAATCTTTGAATATAAATTAATAGACTCTTTGTAGCTTTCGTTATTTCTATGAAAATTTGCAAGATCAAACGTCTCATAAATTCCAGGATTTTTCAGAGTTTTATAAATATCTGAAATATATTTAAGAGCCGTGTCATTATTTTTTTCTTCCATTATTGATGCAATTTGTTTTGCTGAATACCATTTGTAAACGGAACCAGCTTTAAATAATTTTTTATAAATTACTTCGGCAGTTTCATATCTTTCTAGAACTATATAATTTTCTGCTAATAAAGTATTATATGA
The DNA here is from genome assembly GCA_002704625.1 of Candidatus Pelagibacter sp. The sequence continues at coordinate 4,322 of PAGZ01000045.1, read as the reverse complement.
ATGAAAATTTGGGTTTAAAAATTTCGACAAACTTATAAAAAAATTTGAAAGTTTATATTCTCTCTCTGAAGAAAGAATATTAGAAAGAATATAAAATATTTCAGCCATAATATGAGAGCTATTTTTGCAATTAAAAACATTATTATTTTTTTCATTATTGTTTAATACTTTTTTAAATTGATGTATTAATAAATTTCCAGGATATTTTTCGTGTGCAGAATTTATTAGTTTTTTTGACTCATCTAATTTATTTTTATTAAAGAAATAATTGGAAACGAAAAAATTATATCTGGAAAAATTATATTGCTCATTATTAAAGAGCGAAATTAATTTTTTTTCTGCATCGACAGTTTCTAAAAAACAATGGGCAAATGTACTCTCAATTATCTGCAAACTTTCAAAAGATTTATTTGCATAATTTAATAATTTAATATCTTCTTTTTTTTTTGACTCTGAAATTTTTGGCCACACATTCAGAGAGGATTCTAAAATTTCAAAAAATCTATCCTTGTTTCCTTTTGTTTTTAATCTTTTGAAATAAAATGAAGCTTTGTCGTAATTATTATTCTTAAATTCGTAAAGACCTAGAAAAAGGTTGCTTTCAAAATTTGACTCATTACTTTTTTCCAGACTTTTTGAATACTTATACGCCTCGTCATAATTTTGCAAATTTACGTACGATTGAATTAATCTTGAAGAATATTTTTTATTTTTTCCTTCAAATCCTTTTATTTTTTTAAAAAAACTTTCTGAAGTTTGATATTCAAAATTATCAAAAGATATTAAACCAGAAAAATAGTTTGAGATACTTTTAGCGTCAGAATTGAATTCTAATACTCTTGCATTTAATGAATTAAATATACCAACAAAAATAAAGGTATATAATAATATTCTAAAAATAGATAAAAGTTTCCTCATAACAATGAAAAATAAACTAATTAAAAAAAAAATCAAAAATAAGTTTTACCACAAACTCATAAATAATGAAGCGGTATACGAAAAAAAATCTATAAACAGATATAATAAAAACGATATTAAATTCGACATAAAAGACAAATTGGATCAGCTAAAAATATTAAGAAACAAAATTAATAACATTAAAAATTGTGAATTAAAAAAGAGTGCGACAAATTTAGTTTTCTCGGACGGTAATCCTGGAGCAAAAATTATGATTATAGGAGAGGGTCCAGGGGCTAATGAGGATAAAGAAGGAAAGCCATTTGTAGGAAGAGCTGGAAAGCTTTTAGATAAAATGCTTGAAGCTATTAAGTTAAATAGAAAAAGCGTATACATCTCAAACGTTGTAAACTTTCGTCCTCCTATGAACAGAAAGCCAACTGATGAGGAGATAAAAAGATATTTGCCATTTCTTATTAAACATATTGAATTAATTAATCCCAAGATACTTTTGCTACTAGGCAGCACGGCATTAAACGCACTTGTAGGTAGTGAAACAGTAATTTCAAAGGCAAGGGGAAAATGGATAAACAAAAATATTGGAAATGCTACACCATCAATTATAGCATCTTTTCATCCAGCATTTCTTATGAGGCAACCAGATCAAAAAAAATATGCTTGGGTGGATTTAAAAATGATAAAAAAAAAAATTGTTGAATTAAAAATAAAATTAAATGGAAAATAAATTACTTGCTGGAGTAGATGAGGTTGGCAGAGGTTGTTTAGCGGGTCCTGTTGTCTCATGTGCACTTATTTTAAAGAAAAATATTAACAAAAAATTACTAAGAGATTCAAAAACTATTTCTTTTAAAAATAGAGTTATAATAGCGGAATATATTAAAAAAAATTCTTGGTATGCCATTGGTTCTGCTTCTGTAAATGAAATAGATAAATATAATATTTTTAATGCATCTTTGCTATCTATGGAAAGAGCTATAAAAAAATTAAAAAAAAAACCAGATGTTTTTTTAATCGACGGTACTCATGCTCCAAATAAATTAAAAAATTCTAAAACAATAATCAAAGGAGATCAAAAAATTAAATGTATTTCAGCTGCTTCTATTGTGGCAAAAGTTTATAGAGATTTTTATATGATAAAATTAGGAAATAAATTTCCAAACTATAAGTGGCATAAAAATTTTGGATACGGTACATGGCAACATTTGGTTGCTCTAAAAAAATTCGGAGTTACAAACTTTCACAGAAAAAGTTATAGACCCGTACACAACATCTTGTCGAAATAGGAATCTTCACCACATTATAGACTCAATATTTGTTAAAAAAAAATTTGACGGAGGATTCAATTTCGGGTTGAATTAAATTAATGACAAAATTTTTTAACAAGATTATAAACGGTGAGTCTCTAAAAATTTTAAAAAGGATTCCGGATAAAACTTTTGATTTAGTTTTTGCTGACCCTCCTTACAATATGCAAATCGGAGAAAAATTAAAAAGACCTGACGATAGCAAGGTTAATGGAGTAAATGATAAATGGGATCAATTTTCAAATTTTAAACATTACGATGATTTTACTAAAGAATGGTTAAAAGAATGTAAAAGAATTTTAAAGGATAATGGTTCTATGTGGGTGATAGGCACTTACCATAATATTTTTAGACTTGGTTACCACATTCAAAATTTAAATTACTGGATATTAAATGATGTTATTTGGAGAAAAAATAATCCGATGCCAAATTTTAAAGGAACACGATTTACAAATGCGCATGAAACTTTGATTTGGGCGTCAAAAAATAAAAAATCAAAATACACGTTTAATTATCAATCCTTAAAATGTTTAAATGATGATTTACAAATGAGATCGGACTGGACACTTCCTATTTGTAACGGCAAAGAAAGATTAAAAAAGAACGGAAAAAAAGTTCATTCAACACAAAAACCTGAAGCATTATTACATAGAATTATATTAGCAACGACAAATAAAGGTGATTCAATATTTGACCCATTCTTAGGAACTGGAACTTCTGCTGTAGTAGCAAAAAAACTTGGTAGAAAGTATTTTGGAATAGAAAAAGATAAAAAATATTTTAGCGCAGCATACAATAGAATAAACTCAACAAAAGTTATTGAAGATAACTACCTTGATACAATTGAGAATAATAAATCTAAACCTAGGATACCTTTTGGTTCTTTGGTTGAAATGGGTATCATAAAACCAGGATCTATATTATTTGATCAAAAAAAGAAAATTAATGCAAAAATAATGGCTGATGGAAGTTTAAAACATAAGGGTAATGAAGGTTCAATTCACAGAGTGGCAGCTAAAATCATGGGAACCGAAAGTTATAATGGCTGGACTTATTGGTATTGTAATATAAAAGGAAACTCGGTTTCTATAGATAATTTAAGACAGAGATTAATATCAAAAAATACTTAACTAGTTATAAATTTTTCCAATATAATTGTTCAAAAAGATTTTATTTTTTAGCATTATTTTTAATGATTTGTTTCTAATCGTTTTTAAAATTGGATTGGAAAAATGGAATATATGATGATTTAATTTAGATCTTCGATTAATAACTTTTGTTCTCTCAAACCTTTTTTTGAAAAAAAGATCAGAGGTATGTTTATTATCTTTAGATAATAAATCAAATAATTCATTAGCTGCCTCGATTGACTGGGAGGCGCCCTGAGCCATAGTAGGAGGAAAAGTATAAAAAGCGTCTCCTATATAAAATAAATTTTCATAAATTGATTTTGAGGGTTTTTTTGAAGTATAAATCGGCCAGTATTCTAATTTGTTCTCAAAAAGATTTTCCAAATTTTTATTTTGTGAAAATATTTCTTTTTTAATTAGTGCTTTCAGGTCAATATTATTAGATAATTTTTGACGTATTATACAAACAACATTTAAATCTCCTGTTTTATTAATTGGATAAATCACAACATGAGCATTTTTAAGCATAACTAGTGATATATTATTTTTGTCATAATGAAATTCTGACAAATTTTTGAGAATTGATCTTATTGCAATTGATCCATTATAGATTGGTTGAATATTTTTATTTTCTATAACTGATTTTGTATTTGAAAAGACGCCATCTGAAACAATTATAAAGTCTACTAGATCATTTGTGTTATCCTTAAAATTGATTAAAAGTTTGTCTTTAATTTTTGAAACTTTTTTTATCTCTTTTCCAAATTTTAAATTATTCGAAAATAATTTATTTTTTAACAATTCAATTAAAACTGATCGTTTTAAGGTTGTATATTTAAATTTCTGAGAATTAAATCTTGATAAATCTAAATCACAAATCTTTTGGTTCTCACTTGAGTAAAAATTTAATTTAGATGGATTAAAAAAATCTTTATTATCAATATTAGATAATCCTATTTTATTTAAAATA
>PAGZ01000044.1 GCA_002704625.1 Candidatus Pelagibacter sp. | reverse complement strand
AAAAAAAAATAAAATAACTTATCCAAATAGCCCAACGAAATATGAAGCAGGAACATTACAAACAGCCGAAGTAGTTGGTTTTTCAGAATCAATTAAATTTATACAAGATGTTGGAATAAAAAATATCATGAAGCATGAAAAAGAAATAACCGAGTATGGTATCCAAGAACTTAAAAAAATTAATTCTGTAAATATAGTTGGAGATCCTAAGGATAGAGGATCAATTATTTCATTTACAATTAAAGGTATTCACCCTCATGATATAGCAACAATACTAGACGAAGAAGGCGTTGCTGTTAGAGCGGGACATCATTGTTGTCAAATTCTACATGAAAAAATGGGTTTAACTGCTACCGCTAGAGCTTCTTTAGGTATATATAATTCTAAAGATGATATTGATGGACTAACTAGCGCTATAAAAAAATGTACTAAAATTTTTAATACACAATGATCAATTTGAAAGATAAAATAATAAATCAGATTAAAAAGGTATACGATCCCGAAATACCAGTAAATATTTATGAGTTAGGGCTTATTTATAAACTGGAAGTAAATGACAAAAATATAGTAAATGTTGATATGACTTTAACTTCTCCTAATTGTCCAGTAGCGGAAAGTTTGCCAAAAGAGGTAAAAGATAATATATTAAAGGTCGAAGGTGTTTCTGATGTTAAATTGAACCTAGTATGGGATCCACCGTGGGATCAATCAAAAATGTCAGAAGCTGCTAAATTAGAATTAAATTTATGATGAGTGAACAGGTAATTAAATTAAGCGATAACGCTGCAAACAGGATTAAGCAAATAATGTCTAAAGCAGACAATAATACTATTGGTGTAAGGGTAGGTGTCAAGTCTGGCGGTTGTGCAGGTATGTCTTATATGATGGAGTATGCAAAGGAAGCAAAAAAAAACGAGGAAGTCATTGAAGACAAAGGAGTAAAAGTATTTATAGACTCCAACGCAATAATGTATCTTTTAGGAACTGAAATGGACTATAAATCTGACAAATTTTCTTCTCAATTTGTATTTAAAAATCCAAATGAAACAGAACGTTGTGGATGCGGAGAGTCATTTAAGGTATAATGAATTATGAGAGATACTAAACATTTAGAAAAATTTGCAAGAGAAAGAGCTCAAAAAGAAGAAGAAAAAAAACTTTTTAAAAATAAAAAGTCTGTCGAAGCAGGAGCCAATGGTACTCTCGAATACACTATTAAAGAGGGTGTAAATAAAGGCAAAATTGCTGACGATAAAATTCTAAAAAATAAAAATTAATTATTACTTTGGCAGTTTTGTAGCGCCAGTTTCTTGGTGTACTATTTTTCCATCTTTAAACTTGTAATAAGACATAACTGCTTCTTTATTACCATCATTATAACTTGCAAAAGCGTGCATAAATCCAACTTCATTATTCTCAAAAAGAATTCTATGTTTATCTAGCTTTACATCTTTCATTCCAACCCATTTAACCACATCATCTTTAGACAAAGTCTTTCCAGACGAGTGCATTATGAATTTGAAGTCATCATGCATAATTTCTTTCGCACCATTTGCATCGCCTTCATTTACTATTTTGACTAATTTTTGTATTATAGACATTGTTTTTATTTAACCTTGGTAAATCGTTCTTGATAATTTTTCTATTTCTTCTTTTGAACCCGGAATTAAATCATAAGTAGATTTATTGCATTCATCATTCTTTTTTTTATTAAAAGGTTTACCGTAAACTTTATCTACATAAACGTTCATTCCTTTATTTATTTCATCGTTTTTAATACCTTCTTTGTTAAGGTATTCTCGGATTACTTTCGATGCGGCTAGAGCTATCTCAATATCCTTCACCTGAACTGTATCTGCTGGTAATACAGCAGTAGCAGTGTAATGGCCAAGACATTCTATGGCATTTTCTTTTTGCGCTTTAGTTATATGTCCTGCCGCGAAAGAAGAAACTATTATAAAGCTTAATAGAATTAGTGATAAAAAAAACTTATTCATAAAAAAAATATACACATTTGTTGTTAAATAATTATTAAAAAAGTGTCACACCTTAAATATATCCACTTTTAGCAACTATAATACATTTGAAACTCCATTGGATGTGGAGTGTGCTCAAAATTATAAATTTCTTCATATTTAAGAGCGATGTAAGCATCTATTTGATCGTCAGTAAAAACATTACCCTCAGTTAAAAATTTTCTATCTTTATCCAAGCTTTCCATAGCTTCTCTTAAAGAACCACAAACTGTAGGAATTTTTTTAACTTCAGACTCACTTAATGCATACAAATCTTTATCTAAAGATTTACCTGGATCGATCTTATTTTTAATTCCATCAAGTCCAGCCATTAATAACGCTGAAAATGTTAAGTAAGGGTTTCCAGCNGCATCAGGGAAACGAACTTCACATCTAGCAGCTTTNTTNCTNTGNGTAATTGGAATTCTACANGACGCAGATCTGTTTCTTGCTGAGTATGCNAATAATACNGGTGCTTCAAAGCCTGGTATTAATCTTTTATAACTATTNGTTGTTGCATTAGAGAAAGCNTTTATNGCTCTAGCGTGTTTTAATATTCCTCCAATGTAGTGTAATGCTGTATCAGATAAACCTGCATATTTATTTCCAGAAAATACCGCNGTACTTCCTTTCCATATNGATTGGTGACAGTGCATNCCAGAACCNTTNTCNCCTTTTACNGGTTTAGGCATAAAAGTTGCCGTTTTACCAAAAGAGTGCGTAACCATATGTACTGCGTACTTATAAAGTTGAAGATTGTCTGCTTGATCAACTAATGTGCCAAAATACATTCCAAGCTCATGTTGGCTTGGAGCAACTTCATGGTGATGTTTTTCAACTTTAATTCCCATATCTTTCATCGCTTTTAGATATTCGCTTCTCATATCTTGCGCACTATCAACGGGTGGCACTGGGAAGTAACCTCCTTTAATTCCTGGACGGTGACCCATGTTTCCGTTTTCGTATTTTTTTCCCGTATTGTAAGGACCTTCGGAACTATCAATTTGAAATCCTGTATTATTCATATCATTAGAATATCTTACATCATCAAAAACAAAAAATTCAGGTTCTGGTCCGAAGTAAGCTTTATCTCCTACACCAGTTTTTTTTAAATAAGCTTCTGCTTTTTTGGCAGTACCTCTTGGATCTCTTTCGTAAGGATCTTTTTTAATTGCATCAAGAATGTCGCAAAATATATTAAGTGTATTGTGTGAAGTAAAAGGGTCTACGACTGCTCTTGATAAATCTGGTTTTAAAATCATATCGGATTCATTAATTGCTTTCCATCCAGCAATAGATGAACCATCAAAGAAAACTCCTTCGTTCAACATATCTTCATCAACTATTGTTGCGTCCATAGTAACATGTTGAAGTTTTCCTCTTGGATCTGTAAATCTTAGATCTACGTATTCAATCTCTTTATCTTTCATTATCTTTTTAACTGAACTTGCACTCATAAAATCCTTTTAAATTGTTTCAAAAAACGCTTAACATTAACAAATTTTTACATTTCAAGTAGACTAAAAAAATATATGGCTGCTATGCGTTTTTTACATTATACAATTCTTAATTGAATGAAATTGATTGAAAATAACCCAAAAATTTGGATTAAAAAATTTCCATGGAAGGCAAAGTCTAGTAACAAATATTCAAGAGGCAGAGTACTTATTCTCGGTGGTCAAAAAAATATGATCGGCGCCACAATTCTTGCCGCAGAAGCTTGTTTAAGGGTTGGCGTTGGATCAGTTAAAATTATTTGCACCAAAGAAACTATTGGAATTTTATCAATAAAATTTCCATCTGTTCTCAAAGTAGAGATTAATAACATCTCATATCTCAAGAGTTTTCTTAAAAAGGAAAGAAAAACAACTTCAGTTGCATTAGTTGGCCCAGGTGCGGGAAATAATTCTAAAACAATGAAATTTACTGAGGAAATTTTAAAACAAATAAAATATGTAATTTTAGATGCTGATGCTTTAAATTCATTTCAACATAAATCAAAAAAACTTTTAAAATATCTAGATAAGTATAAGCTTATTACTCCTCACAAAGCCGAATTTCATCGACTGTTTCCTTCAATAAAAAATAGTTTAGAAAATAAAGAAAAAGTTTTAAAATTTTTAAAATTATGTAAGTCAAACATTTTATTAAAAGGCAATACGACATTTATAGGTTCAAATAAAAAAATTATAAAAAATTTACATACTACAAGTGAACTAGCCGTTATTGGTTCAGGTGATGTTTTGGCAGGAATAATTACAAGTTTAGTTGGAGATAATAAAATGTCAATTTTAGAAGCCGCATCTGCTGGTGCTTGGTTGCATGGGGACATTGCAAAAAAATATGGTAGAGGTTTAATTTCTGAGGATTTGATTAAAGGCATTCCCTCAGCTTTAAAACGATTAAAAAAATGAATGAATTATTAAATAAAGAAACAGTAAAAAGAGTAGAGAGGTCCTTAAGAGAATATAATGCCAATTTAAAAGTTATTGCTTTAAAAAAAACCGCAAGAACTGCAAAAGATGCTTCTATTAGTTTAAAATGTGAATTGGGCGCCATTGTAAAGAGCTTAGTTTTCAAAGCAGAAGGCGAATTTCTGGTTTGCCTGGTATCTGGCGATAAAAGATGTTCCCTCAATAAGTTAAAAAAAATTTTAAATAAAAAAGATGTTGCTATGGCAAATGCCAATGAAGTTAAAGAAAATACCGGATTTTCAATAGGGGGTGTTGCTCCAATAGGTTATTTAAAAAAACTAAATATCATTGTAGATAAATCTTTAAGTAGATTTAAATTTGTGTATGGTGCTGCTGGTCATCCTGATTGTGTTTTTAAAACTACTTATTCAGATTTAGTGCAATTAGCAAATGGAAAAGAAGAAGAAATAATTGAATGAGAGAACCAAAAACTATTGATATCTTGCTATTAATTTTATTAGCTGCAATTTGGGGCTCTGCTTTCTTTAATATTAAAATAGCGACTTATACATATGATCCTGTCACTTTAGTTTTTGTTAGAGTATTTTTTGCACTCATTGCTTTAGGTTTTTATTGCGCATACAGAAATGTAAAAATTTTAGCTTTTTCAAAACATTGGAAAATGTATGCTCTTGTTGGATTAACAAATATAACTATACCTTTTTTACTTATAGCTTATGGTACCAATGTGGTTGATAGTTATTTGTCAGCAATATTGATGAGCACAACACCATTAAGTGGGACACTTTTGGCTCATTTTTTTACATCAAATGAAAAACTAAATATTTTTAAATTAACAGGAGTAATAATTGGGTTCTTGGGCGTTGTCTTTTTATTTTTTGACAAATTAGTAATCTCAGATAGCAATATTTTCTATGCTATTGTAATTCTTTGTGGTTCTACTTTTTATGTAGTAGGAGGGATTTTAACTTTAAAATTTTTAAAAAATGAGGGAAATGAAAATGTATCAACATCAACTATTTTATGGTCATTAATTTTTCTCACCCCTTTTTGTTTGTATCAGCAACCATGGGCAAATTTAAACCCATCGATGGAATCCACAATTGCATTAATTTATTTAGGAATATTTCCAACGGGGGTCGCTTGGATGTTGAGATTTCATATTTTAACAAAAGTTGGGATGGTTTTTCAAACACAGGTAGCTTATTTAATACCTATATTTGGAATTATATTTGGGTACTTAGTTATGGACGAACAAATTACTTGGAAGGTTATAGTTTCCCTTATAATTATTATTTTAGGAATTTTCATGGTAAAAAGAGGAAATAGAGGAATCACAAATTAAAAATGCCAAGCGAAAACATTACAATAAGCCTTCTCTCTATTTTTTCTATTTTAAGTTTTTTTATATTTTTAATTATAAATAAATTCTCAAAAAAAATTTTTGGCGGTTTATTATTAGATGTTGATTTTGATAAACCCCAGGCTTTTCACAAAGAATCAGTTCCAAGATGTGGAGGATTAGCCGCGATCATATCTTTGATGATTTTTTATGTTTTATTTTTTCTATTATTTAAAGAAAGCTTTACTCAATATGTAATTTTATCAATTTTGATCTTTTTACTTGGTTTCTCTGAGGATATTAAATTTAATTTACGTCCAAGTTATAGATTAATCATTATGATTTTGGTTTTAATTCTATATGTGTTTTTTTTCACGATAGATATCTATTATCTAGATTTACTTTTCTTAAGTACATGGATGACTAATAATATTTTTGCTACATTTTTTATTCTAATATGTTTTTTGTTTATTATAAATGGAGCAAATTTAATTGATGGTTTTAATGGCCTTTTAACTATTCACTTAATAATAATAAATTCCCTACTTTTATATATCAATCTAAAATACGGACATCAAAACCAAGTAATTATAATTACTGCACAAATCGTTGTTTTAGTCATATTTTTAATGTTTAATTTTCCAAACGCAAAAATGTTTCTTGGCGATAGTGGCTCATATATGTTTGGTTCTCTTGTTGCATTAAACGTAATTAACACAAATAATCTAAACCCCGATGTTTCCTCTTTTTACTTTGCATCACTTTTATTTTATTTATTTTTTGAAGTTTTTTTCTCTTTTTTTAGAAAATTATATTTAGGAAAATCACCTATTAAACCTGACAATCTCCATCTACATATGCTTTCATTTAAATTTATAAATAGGTCAAATAACCTAAAAAATTCTAACTACTTGAACTCTTTAATTATCAATTTAATTTATGTTTGTATTATCTTACCAACTATCTTTTTCAATGATAACGGATTAATTTGTAGATACTGGTTTTTTTCTATTCTGGCTCTTTATTTAGTATTTTATTATCTACTTTATAGTTTCGCAAAAAAGCAATAGTTGTTATAAGTTCCTCTAATAAAAAACAAATAATAAAAGGGGCAAGTGGCGGAATTGGTATACGCGCTAGTCTTAGGAACTAGTACCGAAAGGTTTAAGAGTTCGAGTCTCTTCTTGCCCACCAATATTTATGAAAGTTAAACTTAATTCAAAAAAAGGTTTAAAAACTAGCCTATCTGTTTTGGTTGATAAAAAAACCATACAAAAAAAATTAGATGAGAAACTTTTAGAACTTCAACACAAAGTACAATTAAAAGGTTTTAGACCAGGAAAAGTTCCACCAAACGTAATTAAAAACCAGTTTGGAAAAGCTATATATGGTGAAGTAATTGATGGAATTTTAAAAGAAACATCCACAAAAGCTATTGAACAAAATAATATAAAAGTAGCAGGTCAGCCAAAAATTGATCTTAAGACTTTTGGTGAAGGGAAAGATCTAGATTATACAATTGAACTGGAGACGCTTCCAGAAATTAAATTAAAATCTTTAGATAAAATAAAAGCTATTGATTATGAAATAACAATTGATGAGGATACATTAAAAAAAAGAATACAAGAAATAGCAAAAGCACAACAAACATTTAACGATAAAAAAGAAAATGATAAGTCAGAAAAACATGACATGGTAATTTTTGATTATATCGCAAAATCTGATGGAAAAGATTTTGATGGAAATAAAGGTAAAAATGTACAAATAATTTTAGGAAGAGATCTTTTCATCAAAGGTTTTGATGAACAGCTTATTGGTCTAAAAAAAAATGAAAGCAAGTCAGTAACAGTAAATTTGCCCACTAATTATCCAAAAAAAGAATTAGCAAATAAAAAAGCAATTTTTGAATGTAAAATAATAAATGTAAGAAAACCAATAGAAACTAAAATTGACGAAGATTTTGCAAAAAAAATGGGTGCTAAAAATTTAGATGATCTTAAAACATTAATAAAAAAACAAATTTCAAGTGAATATAAAAGGAGTCTGGATTCAATAACTAAAAAAAATATTTTAGAACAAATTGAGAAATTACATACCTTGGACTTACCAGAAAATCTCATTGAACAAGAAAAAAAAATGCTTTCACAGAGTCAAAAAAAAGAAGATATAGATAAAAATACTAATTTAGCTAAATCAAGAATAAAAACAGGTTTAATATTAAATGAAATTGCAGAAAAAAATAATTTAAAAATCAGCGAAACAGAGATTAGAAGTGAAATAGAAAAGCAAGTGAAAGGTATGCCTGGACAAGAAAAATTAGTCATGGATTATTATCAAAAGAACCCCAGCGCTATTGCCAGTCTTAGAGGTGCATTGTACGAGGAAAAAATATTAGATTTAGTTAAAAATAAAATTAGTTTAGAGAAAAAAACTATAAATTTAAAAAAAGCAGAGGAAATATTAAAATCTTTTAATAATAATTTAAAGAATGAGACCAGCAGTATTGCTGAAAAAAAGCTGAAAAAATCAAAATCAAAAAGAAAAAAATAAAAAAAATTAGCAAAAACTCTTTTAAAATTGTATAAGCTTAACTGCCATGATTCGTAAAATTGAAGAACAATTAAACAATCTAGTGCCTATGGTAGTTGAGCAAACCACCAAAGGTGAAAGAGCTTATGATATTTATTCAAGACTTCTAAAGGAGCGAATTGTTTTTTTGGTAGGAACTGTAAATGATACTATCGCATCATTAGTAACTGCCCAGCTTTTATTTTTGGAGTCAGAAAATCCAAAGAAAGAAATTTTTTTTTATATAAATAGCCCAGGAGGATTAGTAACATCTGGTCTAGGTATTTATGACACTATGCAATATATTAAATCACCTGTATCTACTTTATGTATTGGACAAGCATCCTCAATGGGATCTTTTTTATTAGCAGCTGGTGATAAAGGGAAAAGATTTTCTTTACCAAATTCAAGAATAATGGTTCATCAACCTTCGGCTGGATTTCAGGGACAAGCTACAGATATTCAAATTCATGCAAAAGAGATTTTATCATTAAAAGAGAGATTGAATAAGATCTACTCTAAACATACAGGAAAATCTGTTAAAGAAATTTCACAGGCTCTTGAAAGAGATTATTTTATGACCGCGGAAGAAGCCAAGAATTTCGGTTTAATTGACTCAGTAGTTGAAAAGAGAAAATAATACACAACATATAGAACTCCATTCAACTTATGCTTGCCTTGATTCATTCTAACATTTAAAATTGATATATTGATTCGTTATGGCTACAGAAAATAATAAAAATATTCTTTATTGCTCATTTTGCGGAAAGAGCCAGCATGAGGTTAAAAAACTTATAGCAGGTCCTACAGTGTTTATATGCGATGAGTGTGTTGAACTCTGCATGGATATTATCAAAGAAGAGAACAAAAGTTATCTTGTTAAGCATCAAGAAGGAGTTCCAACACCAAGAGAGATTTGTAAGATTTTAGATGATTATGTCATAGGACAAACTTATGCTAAGGAAGTTCTTTCAGTAGCAGTACACAATCATTACAAAAGGTTAAGTCATGAAAGCAAAAGTAATAAAGATGTTGAATTGTCAAAATCAAATATTCTTTTAGTAGGTCCAACAGGTTGTGGAAAAACTTTGCTTGCTCAAACTCTAGCAAGAATTTTAGATGTTCCGTTTACTATGGCCGACGCAACAACTTTAACAGAAGCCGGCTACGTTGGTGAAGATGTAGAAAATATAATTTTAAAACTTTTACAAGCTGCTGATTACAATGTTGAAAAAGCGCAAAAGGGAATTGTTTATATTGACGAAGTAGATAAAATTAGTAGAAAGTCAGAAAATCCCTCTATTACAAGAGATGTATCAGGCGAAGGTGTACAACAAGCACTATTAAAAATTATGGAGGGAACAATTGCAAGTGTCCCGCCACAAGGAGGTAGAAAGCATCCTCAACAAGAATTTTTACAGGTTGATACAACAAATATTTTATTTATTTGTGGAGGAGCTTTTGCAGGTCTTGATAAAGTTATTGAAAGTAGAGGCAAAGGAACTTCAATTGGATTTGGTGCAAAAGTAAAAGGAAATGACGAAAAATCAATTTCAGAAATAATTCAGAATCTCGAACCAGAGGATCTAATTAAATATGGATTAATTCCCGAATTTGTTGGCAGAATGCCTATAATTGCAACTCTTAAAGAATTAGATGAAAAATCTTTAATTAAAATACTGAAAGAACCAAAGAATTCACTTTTAAAACAATACAAAAGACTTTTTGAATTCGAAGATGTTAATTTAGAGTTCAGAGAAGAAGCTTTGTCAGAAATTGCAAAAAAAGCTATTAGTAAAAAAACTGGAGCTAGAGGATTAAGGTCAATTTTAGAGTCTATATTGTTAAAAACAATGTTTGCTTTGCCTGATATGGAGAATATCGAATCGGTTACAGTCGACAAATCTGTCGCAAAGGGAAAATCTGAGCCAATAATTACCTATTCAAAAGGTAAATCCACATCGGTAGCTTAAATTTAACTTGAAAAAAATCATTTTAGTATCCATATTAATAAGGATATGAGTTCAGATAATTTCAAACCATTACTCCCGTTAAGAGACATAGTAATTTTTCCGTCTACCATAGTTCCACTTTTTGTAGGTAGAAAAAAGTCTATTAAAGCACTCGAAGAGGTGATGAAGACCGATAAGTCAATAGTTTTGGTGACCCAAAAAAACTCTGAAGTTGATGATCCAAAAGACCAGGATATCTATTCTTATGGATGTCTTAGCAAAATTTTACAATTATTAAAGCTTCCAGATGGGACAGTGAAAGTTTTAGTTGAAGGTATAGATAGAGTAAAAATTAATTCTATTAAAAACGAAGAAAAGAAATACCTGAGTTGTGAAATAAACAAAGTTTCTTCTACAGGTGATAATGAACAAAGCAAAAATTTATCTCAAAGTTTAATTAAAAAGTTTGAAAAGTTATCAAATTTAAGTAAAAAGGATGTAGCAGATTTTACAAAAAACTTAAAATCTCTAACCAAAACATCTGATATTGCAGACAACATATCTTCTAACCTAAATATTCAGCTTTTTGAAAAGCAAAAGCTACTTGAAACTTTTGATTTAACTAAAAGACTTGAGAAAATTTATGAAATTATTGAAAAAGAAACTAGCGTTATTAGTATGGAGAAAAAAATACGTGGTAGAGTTAAAAACCAAATGGAAAAAACTCAGAGAGAGTATTATTTAAATGAACAATTAAAAGCAATTCAAAAAGAATTAGGTGAAATTGAGGAAGGTAAAGACGAAATTTCTACCTTAAGCAATTCTATTTTAAAAGCAAAGATGCCCAAAGAAGCCCAGTCAAAATGCCTCGCTGAACTTAAGAAATTAAAATCGATGAGCCCAATGTCAGCAGAGGCTACAGTTGTAAGAAACTATCTTGATTGGATGGTAGATTTGCCTTGGGGTAATAAAAGCAAAGTTATAAAAGATTTAAATACTGCTCAAAAAATTTTAGATGAAGATCATTATGGTTTAGAAAAAGTTAAAGAGAGAATAATTGAATTTTTAGCAGTTCAAAAAAGAATTGAAAAATTAAAAGGGCCAATCCTTTGTCTTGTAGGACCACCGGGTGTTGGAAAAACTTCACTAGGAAAATCGATAGCAAGAGCAACTGGCAGGAAGTTTGTTAGAATTTCTTTAGGAGGAATTCGAGATGAAGCAGAAATTAGGGGCCATAGAAGAACTTATATTGGATCTCTTCCAGGCAAAATAATTCAAATGATGAAAAAAGCTGGAACAAAAAATCCACTTTTTTTATTAGATGAAATCGATAAGGTTGGAAGCGATTATAGAGGCGATCCATCCTCTGCTTTATTAGAAGCTTTAGATCCTGAACAAAATAAACAATTTAACGATCATTATTTAGAAGTTGATTATGATTTATCAGACGTAATGTTTGTTACAACTGCAAACACTTTAAATATACTTCCGCCATTATTGGATAGAATGGAAATTATTAGAATACCTGGTTATACCGAAGACGAAAAAACAAATATAGCTCACAAATTTTTAATTCCAAAACAAAGCAATGATAATGGATTAAAAAGTAATGAATGGAAGATATCTAAAGAGGTAATTAAAAAAATTATTAGGGATTATACAAGAGAGTCAGGAGTAAGAAATCTTGAAAGAGAGATTTCAAAAATAGCAAGAAAAATGGTTAAAAAAATCGATTCCAGTGAAAAAATAAATAATGAACTAATTGAAAACGACATAAATGGATATTTAGGAGTAAAAAAATATAACTACGGTGAAATAGAAAATGAAAACAAAGTAGGAGTTTCTACTGGTCTTGCATGGACAGAGGTTGGTGGAGAAATTCTTAAAATTGAGTCAGTTAATATGCCGGGTAAGGGTAAAATGCAAATAACAGGTAAATTAGGCGAGGTTATGCAAGAGTCTGTAAAAGCAGCAAAATCTTATGTTAGGTCAAAATCTATTGAGTTTGGGATTGTACCACCACTTTTTGAAAAAAAAGATTTTCATGTTCATGTTCCTGAAGGTGCAACGCCCAAAGACGGTCCCTCCGCTGGTATAGCGATAGTAACCTCGATTATTTCATCAATAACAGGTGTACCAGTGAATAAAAATGTTGCTATGACGGGAGAGGTAACTTTGAGAGGAAATGTACTTCAAATAGGTGGTTTAAAAGAGAAGCTTTTAGCGGCGCACAGAGCAGGTATTAAAAAAGTTTTAATTCCTTCAGATAACCAAAAAGATTTAGTTGAAATACCTGAAATTATTAGAAAAAGCATAGAAATTATCAGTGTTAAAACTGTTGATGAAGTATTAAAACATGCTTTAACTAAAGAACTAAAACCCGTTAAATGGGTAGAAATAGATCAAGTTTCAGACAAGAGCAAAGAGAAATCAGAAGTTACAAGCACCCATTAATAGTTTAATATTCTTTTGCATCAAAAGCTATAAAAGTTATGAAAAAAATAGTTATTACTGGTGGTCTAGGATATATAGGAACTGAGCTCTGCAAGATATATTCAGGAGAGAGCTGGAATAATCAAATAACAGTTATTGATAACAGGTTTATATCTGAAAGAGTAAACCAATTAAGAAATTGGAATATGAATTTTGTTCATGCAGATATAAGAAATTCAGAAATTGTAGATGAATATTTAAAAGATGCAGATGTGGTTCATCATTTAGCAGGCATTACAGATGTAGCAAGAACAAAAGATGAGCAAAATCCAGAAAAAGATAAAGAGATGAATGATGTAGCTGAAAAAGGTATGTCAATCATTATTTCTAATACTCCGCAAAAATGTAAAATAATTTTTCCATCAACCCACGTTGTTTATGAGGGAAAAGACTCTCTAACGGAAAATATAGAAGAAGATTTTGATAAATTTCCATTATTACCTTACTCAATCGGAAAAGATAAAAACGAAGAACAATTAAAAAAATCAGGGAAAAACTTTGTAATTTTAAGATTAGGATCGGTATATGGACATTCAAATGATGCTACCAGATTAAATATTATGCCAAATTTATTTTCTATGATTGCTTCACAAAACGGTACGATAAAACTTTTTGGTGGAGGAAAACAATTAAAAACTTTAGTTCCATTAATTGATACAGCAAGATGTTTTAAATTCATGGAACATAAAAATGATATAAATAACCAAGTATTTAATGTTTCAAAAGATGCAGTTACTGTAGAGGATGTTGCAAGTATTTGTAAAAAAATTAAACCAGGAACAAAAATTGTAAAAACTAACGATAGAATACCTAATCTTGGATATTCTTTATCTAATAAAAAACTTTTAGGATTTGGTTTCAAATTTCTTTATACTCTCGAGCAAAGCATCAAAGAAATGATCGATAGGTGGTCAAAAAAAGATTTAGTTAAAGATATAGAATATGTCAAAAATGGAGAAGATGAGTATAAAGACTCTAGAGGAAAAATAAGCAACCATGAACTTACCGAACCCATAAATTTGATAGGATTAATTGACTCAAAAAAAGGTACTATGAGAGCTAATCACTATCATCCTCAACAAGAACAAAAATGTTTATTTACAAAAGGACAAATAATAGAAGTTTACCAAGATCTATTGAATCCAAACTCCCCTAAAATTACCCAAGTAGTAAACGAAGGACAACTATCAGTTATAAAACCAAATGTTGCCCACACTATGGTTTTTACCAAAGATACAGTTTTCTTAAATTTGGTTAGAGGAGAAAGGGAGCATGAAAATTATGGTGTTACTCATACTATAAAACATAATATTGTCGATGATAAAGAAAAAGAACTTTTATTAAGCTGTTATAAGTTTGAATGCAGGTCTTGTGGCAACACAGATTTAAAAAGGGTTATTTCTTTAGGGTATCAACCTTTAGCAAATAACTTGTTAAAGAAAAAAGATGATAAATGTGAACTTTATCCTTTGGAGATAAATTTTTGTCCCAAATGTTTCAATTGCCAATTGTCAGTTTCAGTTGATCCAAAGAAGATGTTTTCAAATTATTTGTATACATCATCAACTTCAAAATCTTTTAGGAAACATTTTGAAGATGCTGCAAAAAAATATTTAAAAGAATTAAAATTATCAAAGAAATCTTATATTTTAGATATCGGAAGTAATGATGGGGTAGCATTAAAACCATTTAAAGATTTGGGTTTCAATAAAATTGTAGGAGTTGAACCAGCAAAAAATCTTGCTAAAATAGCAAATAAAAACAAAATTAAAACAATTAATTGTTTTTTAGAGAAAAAAAATCTAAAAAAAATAAATAAGAATGCAGACATTATTCTTGCTTCGAATGTTTTTGCACATTCAGATAAACTCAAAGAAATGACAGAATGTATGTTAAAAATTTTGAAAAATAGCGGAACAATAATTATCGAAGTCCAATACTTACTTAACACATTACAAGATCTAACTTTTGATAATATTTATCACGAACATTACAATTATTGGTCTTTAACTTCCTTGGAAAACTTTTTTAATCAATTTAATGCCAAAATAATTAAAGCAGAAAAAATTTCCACACACGGTGGTTCTTTACGTATATATGTAAAAAAAGAAAAAAAACCAAAAATCGATAAAAGTGTCAGAGAACTTTTACGACAAGAAGAAAAATTTGGTATTAAAAAATTTGAAACTTATAAAAAATTTGCTGAAAAAATTTACCAAATTAAAAAAAATGTTAAAAAAAATATCCTTAAATTGAAAAATAGTGGTGAAAAATTAATTGGTTATGGTTCGCCTGCTAAAGCCACAACCGCATTAAATTTTTTTGGTATTTCAGAAGAGATTGATTTTATAGTAGAGGATAATAAGTTAAAACATGGGAAATTCATCCCTGGAGTAAAAATTCCAATAGTAAGCAAAGATAAGATAAACGATAAAGAAAATACAATTTTAGTTTTAGCTTGGAATTTTTATAAAGATATAAAAGAAAATAATACTAAATTATCAGATAAATTTTTAAGTATTAAAGATTTAGAAAATTAAGCTATTTTTTTAAATATTCTTCAGCTTGTGCAATAATATCTTCTGTATCTTTTGGCAATTCACTTTTTTTGTTTTTAATTGATTTAATTTCATTTGTTAATTTTAACGGTTCTTCTGAAATTTTTTTATTAGACTTAATTTTGATTTCTTTTTTGCTCAAAAAAACATCGACAGCTTCAAGAATATCTTTTACCAAATATTTATTGCTCATTATTTAAATAATTTTTATAAAGTTTTTTAAAAAAATCTAGACTTTTTGGATTTGCTATTGCTTGTAAATTTTCGACTTTCTCTCCATGGATAATTTTTTTAACTGTTATTTCAACTATTTTCCCACTTCTCGTTTTAGGTATCTCCGGTATCTGTATAATTTTATTTGGCACATGTTTAGGCGAGCAATTTTTTTTAATTTTATTTTTAATGAATTCAATATCGTTTTTTACAAGTTTTATCTTTGAATTTAAAACGACAAATAATATTATTCTTACATCATCATCCCAATTTTGACCAACAACTAGGCTTTCTTTTATAAAATTAATATTTTCTACTTGTCTGTATATTTCGGCTGTTCCAATTCTGACACCACCAGGGTTTAATGTTGCGTCAGATCTTCCATGTATAATATACCCACCATTAATCGTTCTCTGAACA
Source organism: Candidatus Pelagibacter sp. (assembly GCA_002704625.1). The sequence continues at coordinate 50,313 of PAGZ01000044.1, read as the reverse complement.
AAATCACCGTGGTGCCAAATATTTTTAAATTTAGAGAAATAAGCTTTTTTAAATTTTCTGTCTTTAAAATCATTCCAAAATTTTATAGGCATTGTAGGAAAGGGTTTTTTGACAACCAGTTCTCCCTTTTCGTATTTTCTAATTTTTTTTCCATTCTCTCCAAATACATCAACATCTATACCAAGGCTTTCACCTTGTATCTCTCCTGAATAAACATCAGAGAATGCATTTCCTAATACAAGACACCCAACAACATCAGTTCCACCACTAATAGATGCAAGATGAACATTTTTTTTTATATTTTTATAAACATATTCAAAACTTTCTTTTACAAGAGGTGAACCAGTCGAGGCAATAATTTTTAAATCAGAAAAATTTAAATTTTTGAAATTCAATTTTTCTTTTTTAAGAAAATCAATAAATTTTGCACTGACACCAAATAAATTAATTTTTTCCCTCGAACAAAAATCAAGTAAAGAAGACTTTCTAGGGTATGTAGGAGAGCCATCGTACAAATATAAATTGGCACCACGAGATAAGCCACCAACTAACCAATTCCACATCATCCAACCAGTGGTAGTATAATAAAAAATTTTATTTCTGTTTGAAATATTACAATGTAAAGAAAATTCTTTATTGTGTTCAATAAGAACATTTCCTGCTCCATGAGTGATACATTTTGGAACTCCTGTGGTTCCACTAGAATACAATATATAAAGTGGATGATTAAATTTATATTTTTTGAAAAAATAATCAGATTTTGAATTCTTTATTATTTTATTAAAATCTAAGAATTTTGTGTTTATCTTATTTTGAAATTTTCCAGAATAAGGAAATACAATAACTTTTTTAATTGATTTAATTTTTTTTAATAATTTTGGTATTTTTTCTAATATATTAATTTTTTTACCATTATAAAAATAATAATCACACGTAATTAAAATTTTTGGTTTAATTTGATAAAATCTGTCAACGACACCTTCAATACCAAAATCAGGTGAACATGATGACCAAACTAGTCCATTTTTTGATGTGGCTAAAAAAGATACAACTGCTTCTATCGTGTTTGGAACATAGGCTGCAACTCTATCTTTTTCTTTTAAATTAATATCTTTAAAAAAATATGAAAACTTACAAACATCTTCGTATAATTTTTTCCAGGTAACTTTTTTATGTATTCCATTTTCAGATAAAAAATTTAGCGCTATATCATTATTTTTTTTTGGAAGAAGGTTTTCAGCGTAATTTAACCTTGAGTCCTCAAAAAAGATATTTTTATAAAAAATTTTATTTTTGGATATAATTTTTTTTCCTTTATATCCCTTAATTTTTGTAAAATTCCAAACCTCAGACCAGAAATCAACCGGGTTATTGACAGACCATTTCCACAATCTTGGAAAATTCTGATTGTATTTAAGCATTTTTTTATTATCTAAATGTTTGCAGAAAAATCTTAGATTTGATCTTTTTTTGATTTCTTCATTTGGTGACCATAATGAAGCCTGATTTCTTTTCATTAAATTTTATCTAAAAAAGTCTAAAATAAGTATTTTGAAAATTTCCAGTGACTCAAAAAAATGCTCAATATAAGGTTCTAATATAGGAAACTTCCTTGATAATCTGCTTTTCTCAAAGTTAAGAATACCAACTAAAAAAATAAAAAAAATAGAATAGGTTATTATATAGTTAAAAAAACCAAAGCCAGGTTTTTCTTTTATTTTTATATTTTTTTGTTTTGCGACTTTTATTTTACCTGAAGTTTTTTTGGATAAACCAGTATCAGCTGCATAATTTTTTAAAGAGGTACCCCACTTTTGTTGCATATATTCTTTTGAATATGGAATTGGTCCTTTTTTCTTTATAATTTTATCCTTTGGCTTTTTTTGTATTTTTGGTTGAATTGTCTTTGGTATTTTTGGTATTTTTGGTTTTTCCTGGACTGGATATTGAGTCCATTTATTTCCACAAGAACTACACTGCACCAGCCTTCCTGTCGCAGTTATAGCCGCGTCTGGAACACTAAATTTCTTTTCACATGATGAACATTGAATAATCATTCCTCTAAATAATACATTTATTAAAGGTTAATTTACATTAATTTTTTTTAGTTTTTACATTGCAAATTTAATATTGTATATGTCAGAACTGCTTATTTAGGGCGGTTAGCTCAGTTGGTAGAGCATCTCGTTTACACCGAGAGGGTCATAGGTTCGAGTCCTTTACCGCCCACCACGGGGGTGTAGCTCAGCTTGGTTAGAGCGCTTGCCTGTCACGCAAGAGGTCGAGGGTTCGAGTCCCTTCACTCCCGCCATTAATGATAATCATTTTCATTTAGCCAAAAGAAATGTGAATATCTGTCACCTTTAAACTTTAGTGAAAATTATTATATATGTGGTAAGTTAAATTAATATAAGAATCCTTGAGCTATGAGCATCAAGGTAGATATTGGTGAACAATGATTTTTGATTTTTTATCAGGGTATTTATCCATAATAATTTTCGTATTTATAGCATTAGCTTTAAGCTGCGGATTTATAATTATTAATCTAGCTTTTTCTCCAAATAACCCAGATCCAGAAAAACTATCTGCTTATGAGTGTGGCTTTGAAGCTTTTAGTGACTCAAGAATAAAATTTGACGTAAGGTTCTATTTAGTTGCAATTTTATTTATTATTTTTGATTTAGAAATAGCCTTTCTTTTTCCATGGGCAATTTCATTAGGTAGCATAGGACTTCTAGGATTTTATTCAATGATGATTTTTTTATTTATTTTAACTATAGGCTTTATTTATGAGTGGAAGAAAGGAGCATTAGAATGGGAATAAATTTTTTAGGTTCGAAGAACAAAGACTCTGAGGTTCCACAAGAATTTAAAAAAATCGCGAAAGATTTTAGTGAAAAAGGATTTATAACAACATCTTCAGACAATTTAATTAATTGGGCACGAACAGGATCATTACATTGGATGACTTTTGGACTTGCATGTTGTGCTGTAGAAATGATGCAAACTTCTATGCCCAGATATGATTTAGAAAGATTTGGTGCTGCCCCAAGAGCTTCTCCGCGTCAATCTGATGTTATGATTGTAGCTGGAACATTAACAAATAAAATGGCTGCACCTTTGAGAAAAGTTTATGATCAAATGCCCGAACCAAGATATGTAATATCTATGGGAAGTTGCGCAAATGGCGGTGGTTACTACCACTATTCTTATTCAGTCGTTAGAGGCTGTGATAAAATTGTTCCAGTTGATATTTATGTTCCTGGATGTCCTCCATCAGCCGAAGCCTTGCTTTATGGAATACTTCAGCTTCAAAAAAAGATTAGAAGAGAAGGAACTCAAAAAAGATAATTAAAAAAATGAAATTAAGAGATTTAAACCAACAGTTAAACTCTGAGCTTACAACAAAAGTGAAAGACTCGATCATAGAAAATGGCGAGCTTGTAATAGAGGTTGATTTAATTAATTTATATTCAACAATTTTATTTCTTAAAACAAATGGTCAATGCAAATTTAAACAATTAATTGACATTGTAGCTGCGGACTATCCTAATAATGAAAAAAGATTTAGAATTTATTATTTGCTTTTAAGTCACGAAAATAATTTGAGAATTAAAATTTTAACTTATTTTTCAATTAATGAAGTAGTGCCTTCAATTACAAAAATTTATCCCTCAGCTAACTGGATGGAAAGAGAAGTTTTTGATATGTATGGTATAAAATTTAAAAACCATCCAGATTTAAGAAGAATATTAACGGATTATAATTTTAAAGGTTTCCCATTAAGAAAAGATTTTCCTTTAACAGGTTTTAACGAAGTTAGATATAGCGAAAAAGATAAAAAGGTAATTTACGAGCCAGTAAAATTGGAACAAAATTATAGAGATTTTGATTTTGAAAGTCCTTGGGAAGGGACGAAATATATAAAGGAAATTAAAAAGAAAAGTAATAATGACTAAACAAAAAAAAACAATGAACTTAAATTTTGGTCCTCAACATCCTGCTGCACATGGAGTATTAAGGTTAATTCTTGAGCTTGACGGTGAACTCGTGGAGAAAGCTGATCCGCACATTGGCTTATTACATAGAGGTACAGAAAAATTAATTGAGCACAAAACTTATACTCAAGCTTTACCTTATTTTGACAGATTAGATTATGTTGCTCCCATGAACCAAGAACATGCTTTTGCATTGGCTACTGAAAAATTATTAAAGTTAGATGTTCCAATTAGGGCTCAATACCTCAGGGTAATATTTTGTGAAATAGGAAGAATTTTAAGTCATTTATTAAATGTTACAACACAAGCTTTAGACGTAGGAGCTCTAACACCTTCACTTTGGGGATTTGAAGAAAGAGAAACACTAATGACTTTCTATGAAAGAGCATCTGGTTCAAGATTACACGCAAATTATTTCAGAACTGGTGGTGTACATCAAGATGTACCTAATAATCTTTTAAAAGATATAGGAATATTCTGTGAAAAATTTCCAAAAATAATAGATGATTTAGAAAATCTTCTTACAGATAATAGAATTTTTAAGCAAAGAAATGTTGAAATAGGAATTGTAACCAAAGAGGAAGCTCTTGCTCATAGCTTTTCGGGAGTCATGCTAAGAGGTTCTGGAGTATCATGGGATTTAAGAAAGTCACAACCCTATGAATGCTATAGAAACTTAGATTTTAAAATACCTGTGGGAAAAAATGGAGACTGTTATGATAGATATTTATGTCGTGTTGAGGAAATGAGAGAGAGCGTGAAGATAATAAAACAATGTCTTAAACAAATTCCTATAGGCCCAATAAAAACAATAGATGGAAAAATTTCACCTCCTAAAAAAGAGGAAATCAAAGAGTCGATGGAAGCATTAATTCACCATTTTAAGCTATTTACAGAAGGATACAGAGTTCCAAAAGGAGAAGTTTATACTGCAGTCGAGGCACCAAAGGGTGAATTTGGAGTTTATTTGATATCCGACGGAAGTAACAAACCCTACAGATGCAAAATACGAGCGCCAGGGTTTTCGCATCTCCAAGCTATGAATTATTTAATTAAAGGACATATGCTTGCAGATGTTCCAGCGGTTTTAGGATCTTTAGATATTGTTTTTGGCGAGGTAGATAGATGAGTTTAAAAAAAGTACATGATGAGCAACCAGAAAAATTTGAATTTACAAAGGAAAATTTGGAATTAGCTAATAATATATTAAAAAAATATCCTAGCAAAAGAAGAAAAAGTGCAGTCATGCCTTTATTATATATTGCTCAGAACCAAAACAATAATTGGATACCTTTAGCCGCTTTGAAATATATAGGAAACTTTTTGTCTATGCCATATGTCAATGTTTATGAAATAGCAACTTTTTATACTATGTACAATTTAGCTCCCGTTGGAAAATATTTAGTTCAAGTTTGTACTACAAGCCCCTGTCTTCTTAGAGGTGCTAATGAAGTAGTTCAGGTATGCCAGAAGAAAATTTCTAAAAATCAAAATACCATTTCAGAAAACGGGACATGTTCATGGACCGAAGTCGAATGTCTAGGTGCTTGTGTAAACGCTCCAATGATGCAAGTTAACAACGATTATTATGAGGATTTAAACAAGAATAACACTGAAAAAATTATAGAGTCTTTTTTAAAAGACGATCCCTTAGAACCAGGTTCTTATAGAGGAAGAAAAAGTAGTGCTCCTGAAAAAGATAAAAATAAAACTAACGGAATAAATAATGCTTAAGGAAGAAAATAAAATATTCAAAAATTTATATAACGATTTTGGCTGGAGTTTAAACGATTCTTTAAAAAGAAATGACTGGTCAAATACAAAAGAAATAATTTCAAAGGGTAGAGAATGGATAATTAATGAAGTGAAAATATCGGAATTAAGAGGAAGAGGTGGCGCTGGATTTCCAACTGGTGTAAAATGGTCATTTACTCCTAAGCAAGTTGGTTCTCGCCCTCATTATTTAGTTATAAACGCAGATGAGTCAGAACCTGGCACATGTAAAGATAGAGATATAATGAGATTCGAACCTCAAAAATTAATTGAGGGCTGTTTAATTTCATCATTCGCAGTAAACGCACATACTTGTTATATATACATTAGAGGAGAATATGTTAACGAGGGAAAAAGATTACAAAAGGCTATTGATGAAGCATATGAAAAAAATTTAATTGGTAAAAATGCTTGTAATTCAGGTTGGGACCTGAATATTTATATTCACTTTGGTGCAGGCGCATATATTTGCGGTGAAGAAACTGCTTTACTAGAAAGCCTGGAAGGAAATAAAGGTCAACCAAGATTAAAACCACCGTTTCCAGCTTTGGTTGGACTTTATGGTTGCCCAACAATTGTAAATAATGTTGAAACAATAGCGGTTATTCCTACTATTTTACGGAAAGGTGGCAAATGGTTTTCATCACTTGGTCGACCAAAAAATACAGGTACAAAAATTTTTTGTATTTCTGGAAACGTTAACAATCCATGTAATGTTGAAGAGGAAATGGGAATTCCTTTGAAAGAACTCATTGAAAAACATGCCGGAGGTGTTACTGGAGGGTGGAAAAATTTACAGGCTGTTATACCTGGTGGCTCGTCAATGCCACTTATTCCAAAAGAAACTTGTGACACAATAAAAATGGATTTTGACTCATTGATAGCCGTAAAGAGTGGTTTAGGAACAGCCGGAGTTGTAGTTATTGATAGGGATCAAGACATAGTTAAATGTATGGCAAGAATAGCAAAATTTTATAAACATGAAAGTTGTGGTCAATGCACACCTTGTAGAGAAGGTTCTGGATGGATGTGGAGAATACTTGAAAGAGTAGCTAAAGGAGAAGCCACATTAACTGATATTGATTTACTATCTGATGTAACAAAACAAATCGAGGGACACACAATTTGTGCTTTCGGAGAGGGATCTGCTTGGCCTGTACAAGGTCTTCTAAGACATTTCAGAAAAGAAATTGACAAAAGGTGTTTTTCAGATCCTTTGATCAAGGGAAAAAAAAATGTCCCTTATCTTGTAGATCAACATTTATTAGAGGAATAAATATGCCAAAAATAATTATAAATAATAAAGAAATAGAATTTGATAATGGCATGACAGTTTTACAAGCTTGTGAACTAGCTGGAGCTGAAATTCCAAGATTTTGTTATCACGAGCGTTTGTCTATTGCTGGAAATTGCAGAATGTGTTTAGTTGAATTAGACAAATCTTCAAAGCCGATAGCGTCATGTGCAATGCCCGCAGCCGAGGGTATGAAAATAAATACGAATACAGAAAAAGTAGAGAAAGCTAGAAAAGGTGTAATGGAATTTTTATTAGCCAATCATCCACTAGATTGTCCTGTTTGTGATCAGGGTGGAGAATGTGATTTGCAAGATCAATCACTCTATTATGGGATAGACAAATCAAGATTTAAAGAAAATAAAAGAGAAGTTAAAGACAAATACATGGGACCTCTAATCAAAACAATAATGACAAGATGTATTCATTGTACTAGATGTGTAAGATTTGCAACAGAAGTTGCGGGCGTTACTGAAATAGGAGCTATTGGCCGAGGTGAAAATATGGAAATTACAACATACCTAGAAAAGTCAATGACATCTGAGTTATCAGCTAATGTAATAGATCTTTGTCCTGTTGGAGCCTTAACATCTAAGCCATATGCTTTTGAAGCTAGACCATGGGAACTTAAAAAGACAGAGACAATTGATGTTATGGACGCAGTAGGATCCAACATAAGAGTCGATACGTACGGCTGGGAAGTCAAAAGAATTTTACCAAGATTAAACGAAAATATTAATGAAGAATGGATTTCAGATAAAACTAGATACTCATGTGACGGTTTACAAAAACAGAGATTAGATAAACCATATAAAAAAGAAAAAGGAAAACTAGTTGAGAGCAACTGGGATGAAGTTATTGACATAGTATGCTCAAAGATCAAAGAAAATGAAAAAAAATTAATTGGCGCTCATATAGGAGACTTAGAAAATTTAGAAACAATAAATGCTTTTAAATCTTTATTAGACAGTTTTGAAATTGACAATTATGAATTTAGAGAAAAGCCATTTTACATAAACCCGGACAACAAAGTAAATTATATTTTTAATTCATCAATAAAAGGAATTGAGGATAGTGATTGCATTGTTCTTATCGGATCAAACCCAAGACACGAGGCCACAATGGTAAATGCCAGGATTAGAAAAACATTTATATCAAAAAAAATTCCAATATATTCTTTTGGTAATCCTGGTGATTTAACATACGATTACAAGATAGTAGGAAATTCAACTGAAGATTTAAAAAAATTTTTAAATAAAGAAAATGAGGAAAGTAAAGTATTTTTAAAATCAAAAAAACCTATCGTTATTATTGGAGAGTCAGCTTTAGAAACCAAATCTGGCAAATATATCTTTGAGAATATAAAGAAATTTTTATCAGATAATAATTTTATAAATGAAAAATGGAATGCTCTTAATATACTTGTTCAAAACGCCTCTACTGTTGGAGCTATTGATCTAGGATTTTTTAAAAAAAACAAAAGTGAAAATTTTGAATTCTTCAACAAATTAAAAAATCATGAATTTAATTTATTATATTTTGTTGGGTCAGATAACTTAGATTTTACTAAAAAAGATGAGTTCATTATTTATCAAGGAAGTCATGGAGATCGTATAGCACAAATCGCAGATATTATTTTACCAAGCCCAGCATTTACTGAACAAAATGGATTATATTTAAATATTGAAGGAAGACTACAAAAATCTATTAAAGCTTCCTATCCACCGGGAATTTCAAAAGAAAGTTGGAAAATTTTTAATTTAATATCGATGAAAATAAACAATAGAGATTTGTTTAAAAATTTTAATGAACTTAGAAATTATACACTTAAAATGATAAAAAAAGGTTATGAATTTGACTTGTTACCAAAAACAAATATCTCAAATTTAAATATTATAAATACTGACTTTGTTGATAATGAAATACTTATCAAGGATATAGATTATTACTTTAGTAATTCAATTTCTAGATCTTCTAAAACCATGAGTGACTGTCGCGCTGCAAGATCAAAAAAATTAATTAGTAAAACTGGAACTTAATAATGGAAACTTTTTATATACTTTACAATGAAACTTATAAGATTCTTTTACTCTTAATACCAATATTAGTATCTGTTGCTCTTATAGTTTGGTTTGATCGAAGAGTTTGGGGTTTTGTCCAAAAAAGAAAAGGCCCAAATGTTGTAGGTCCTTTTGGTTTATTACAAACTTTAGCCGATGCTTTAAAATATATATTTAAAGAAATAATAATTCCAGCTAGTGCAAATAAAGTTGTTTTTATTCTTGCGCCGATTGTAACAATGACTTTAGCTTTATCGGCATGGGCAGTAATACCCTTAAGTGAAAAATTAATAATTTCTGATATAAATGTTGGAATTCTATATATTTTTGCAATCTCTTCATTGGGAGTTTACGGTATAATAATGGGAGGTTGGGCATCAAATTCTAAATACCCCTTCTTAGGCGCTATAAGATCTGCAGCACAAATGGTTTCTTACGAAGTTTCAATTGGAATAATAATTATAAATGTACTTTTATGCGTTGGTTCTTTGAATTTAAAAGATATTGTTTTTGCACAACAAGAACTTTGGTTTGTTGTGCCGTTATTTCCAATGTTTGTAATTTTTTTCATTTCCGCTTTAGCTGAAACAAATAGACCTCCATTTGATTTGCCAGAAGCTGAGGCCGAACTTGTAGCTGGCTATCAAACTGAATATTCGGGAATGATGTACGCAATGTTTTGGTTAGGTGAATATGCAAATATTTTATTATTATGTGCATTAGGATCAATTCTTTTCTTAGGTGGTTGGTTATCTCCAGTTGACATTTATCCTTTTAATGCAATTCCTGGAATTTTTTGGATGACTTTTAAAATTTTATTATTATTTTTTATGTTTGCAATTATTAAAGCTATTGTACCAAGATATCGATATGATCAATTAATGAGACTTGGTTGGAAAATATTCCTTCCTTTTTCTTTATTGTACGTAGTCGCTACTGCTAGTTTTTTAGTTTATTTTGACCTTTTACCAAAATGATGAATATTAATGAAATTAAATAGATTTTTTAAAATAATTTTTTTATCTGAGTTTGTTAAAGCTCTACTTATTGCTTTTAAAGAAATTTTTAAAAAAAAAAAGACAATCAATTATCCATTCGAAAAAGGAAAAATAAGTCCAAGATTCAGAGGGGAACATGCTCTTAGAAGGTATCCAAATGGTGAAGAAAGATGCATAGCGTGTAAATTATGTGAAGCTGTTTGTCCTGCTCAAGCAATTACAATAGAAAATGAAGAGCGAGCTGATGGTAGCAGAAAAACGACAAGATACGATATTGATATGCTCAAATGTATTTATTGTGGTCTTTGTGAAGAATCATGTCCTGTAGATGCAATTGTTCAGGGACCTAATTTTGAATTTGCTACGGAAACCAGAGAAGAACTTTATTACAACAAAGAGAAATTATTAGAAAATGGAGACAGATGGGAAAATGTATTAGCAAAAAATATTAAGCTAGACAAGCCCTACAGATAAATTTGCAATGATAGCTCACGCACTTTTTTTTTATTTTTTTTCTATAATAGCAATCGTTTCAGCTATTTTTGTAATAGTTTCAAGAAATACTGTTCACGCGGTTTTTTTTTTAATTTTAGATTTCATATCTATTGCCTGTTTATTTATCATGATTGGAGCAGAGTTTTTGGGAATGATGATGTTAATCGTATATGTAGGCGCAGTTGCTGTTCTATTTTTATTTGTTGTAATGCTGATGAATGTAACAGAGCAAAAATTATCTTGGTTTAGAGGCACAAAAAAAACAGGCCATATTCCAACAGGATTGATCGTAGGAACGGTGATTTTATTAGAGCTTATTGTCATAGCTGGTGGATGGAAATATAAAGATACATTTTCAGAGACTAAATTTTTATCTTTTGATAAGGAGCTAACGAATACACATATGATTGGAAATGTATTGTATACAGAATACATTCACTTATTTCAAATATCAGGAGTAATATTATTGCTAGCCATGATTGGCGCAATAGTTTTGACTTTTAGAAAAAGAGAGGGTGTTAAAACACAAAGCTATATCAAGCAAATTTCTAGAGAGCGAGATGAGTCTGTAGAATTAATTGATGTAGAATTTGATAAAGGTGTAAAAATTGATGATTGAAATTGGATTAGGACATTATTTAACTCTAGGTGCAATCATTTTCTCACTTGGTACACTAGGAATTTTTTTAAATAGAAAAAATGTAATAGTAATTTTAATGTCAGTTGAACTTATTCTTTTAGCAGTTAATATAAATCTTGTTTCATTCTCTATATATCTTCAAGACATAACTGGACAAATATTTACAATGTTGATTTTAACAGTAGCAGCTGCAGAGGCAGCAATAGGTTTAGCAATAATAGTTGCATACTATAGAAATAAAGGATCAATAAGAGTTGAATCAATTGACGAAATGAAGGGTTAAATGGAATACGCAATTTTATTTTTACCACTTATTGGAGCAATTGTTGGATATTTTTTCAAATACATTGGAGACATTTATTCTCAATTAATAACTACAATTTTTGTCTCTATATCAGCAGTATTGTCAATAATCGTTTTTTATAACGGAGTTTTCTACGGTGAGTACGGTAATTATGCAATTTATGAATGGATAGCATCAGGCGAATTTATTGTTGGATGGTCAATCAATATTGATCCTTTAAGTTCAATAATGTTAGTAGTGGTATCTCTAGTTTCAGCTTTGGTACATATTTATTCAATTGGATATATGTCACATGATCCACATAAGCCAAGGTTCATGTCATATTTATCATTGTTTACATTTTCAATGTTAGTTTTAGTTGTGTCAGATAATTTTTTACAATTATATTTTGGTTGGGAAGGGGTTGGATTGTGTTCTTATTTATTGATTGGTTTTTGGTACAAAAAGGAGTCAGCAAATAATGCAGCCATTAAAGCTTTTATTGTTAATAGGGTAGGAGATTTTGGTTTTGGAATAGGTATTTTCATTATATTTATGTATTTTGGCACATTAAATTATAATGAAGTTTTTGCAGCTGTTCCAAGTCTTTCTAACGCTGAAATTAATTTTTTGGGTTTTAATTCAAATTTAATAACATTAATTTGTATATTTTTGTTTATTGGTGCCATGGGTAAATCGGCACAATTTTTTTTACATACATGGCTTCCAGACGCTATGGAGGGACCAACACCAGTTTCTGCACTAATTCACGCTGCAACAATGGTGACAGCCGGTGTTTTTTTAGTTGTTAGATGCTCACCAATTTTTGAATATTCTCAAGTTGCTTTAAACTTTGTAGCTATTATAGGTATGATAACTGCTTTTTTTGCAGCATCAGTCGCTGTAGTTCAAAATGATATTAAAAGAATTATTGCTTATTCTACTTGTAGCCAGCTTGGCTATATGTTTTTTGCGACAGGAGTTGGCGCCTATCATGTAGCTATATTTCACCTGTTTACTCATGCATTTTTTAAAGCTCTGCTATTTTTAGGATCAGGTTCAGTAATTCACTCTTTAAAAGATGAACAAGATATAAGAAATATGGGAGGTATATGGAAAAAAATGCCACTCACATGGATTTCTATGATTATAGGAACACTAGCGTTAACTGGTTTCCCTTTTTTATCTGGATACTACTCAAAAGACGCAATAATAGAATTTGCCTATTTAAAAGGTACAAATATAGGCTATTTTGCTGCAGGAATAGGTATAATTACAGCAGTTTTAACAGCAATATATTCTTGGAGATTAATTTTCAAAACTTTTCATGGAAATTTTAATAATAAAAGTCTTTCAAAGATAGAAGTAAATGAGTCAGGAATGATTATAATTTGCCCTTTAGCTTTGTTAGTATTAGGAGCAGTTTTTTCTGGTTTTTTATTTAAAGATTTTTTAATAGGCCATCATTATGAAGATTTTTGGAAGAACTCAATCCTTATAATTCAAAATATTGATCATTCTAATGTACCTATCTGGATTCTTTTTACCACACCTTTTTTAGTCACTATATCGATTCCAATAGCTTATTATTTATATATTAAAAATAATAATTTATTAGAAAATATTAAACTAAAAAATCGACCTATTTATAATTTTTTATTGAACAAATGGTACTTTGATGAGATTTATGACTTTATTCTTGTAAAACCAACAAAGTTTATCGGATCTTTTTTTTGGAAATCTGGAGATATAAAAACAATTGACCGATACGGTCCAGACGGTGTATCAAAAATAGTCAAAAGCATTTCTAACAAATCAAGCAAATTTCAAAGTGGATATATTTACGACTATGCTTTCGTAATGCTTATAGGATTATCTTTATTATTAACATTCTTTATTTTTTATTAATGAATTTCCCAATTTTATCATCAATTACTTTTTTGCCCCTTGTTGGAGCTTTATTTGTATTTCTAACTCAAAGCGAAAAAAGAGAAAAGAATTTTGGAGCTATTTATATAGCTATTTTCACTACTATAGTTAATTTTTTAATTACTTTATTTTTATGGTCATCATTTGATAACCAAAGTTCAGATTTTCAATTTGTAGAGGAATTTAGTTGGATAAGTGGATTTATAAAATTTAAATTTGGAATTGATGGTATTTCACTTTTATTCATTTTATTAACAGCATTTATCACTCCAATTTGCGTAATATCTTGCATTAATAGCGTTAAGACGCGACTTAAAGAATTTTTAATAGCCCTTCTGGTTTTAGAAACTTTCATGATAGGAGTTTTTTGTTCTCTGGATTTAGTCGTTTTTTATATATTTTTTGAGGCGGGACTAATTCCGATGTTTTTAATAATCGGTATCTGGGGTGGACCAAGAAAAGTTTATTCTGCATTTAAATTTTTCCTCTTTACTCTTTTGGGCTCGGTCTTGATGCTTGTAGCAATAATCGCAATTTATTGGATTGCAGGAACAACTGATATTACTCAAATTAAAATACCACAAGAATATCAATATTTATTGTGGTTAGCATTTTTTAGTTCTTTTGCAGTTAAAATGCCAATGTGGCCTGTTCATACATGGTTACCTGATGCACATGTTGAGGCTCCGACATCAGGTTCTGTAATATTGGCAGCAATTTTGTTGAAAATGGGAGGTTATGGTTTTTTAAGATTTTCAGTAGGTATGTTTCCTTTTGCTTCAGAATATTTCACTCCATTAATATTTGCTCTCAGTGTTATAGCAGTTATTTACACATCGCTCGTAGCACTAATGCAGGATGATATGAAAAAATTAATTGCGTATTCATCTGTTGCACATATGGGTTTTGTTACAATGGGTATATTTACCTTTAACAAACAAGGTATCGAGGGAAGTATAATACAAATGTTTAGTCATGGTTTAATTTCAGCAGCACTTTTTTTAAGCGTAGGAGTTCTTTATGACAGAACACATTCAAGATTAATAAATTCATATGGAGGTATTATTCATATTTTACCAAAATATTCTTTTCTACTTATGATTTTTGTTTTAGGCACTCTAGGACTGCCAGGTACTAGTGGTTTTGTGGGAGAATTTTTGGTTCTCGTTGGAACATTTAAGGTAAATATCTTGGTAGCAATTTTAGGTAGCTTAGGAGTTATACTTGCCGCAGCATATATTCTTTGGTTATTCAAAAGAGTCGTTTTTGGTAAATTAGAAAATGTTAATTTAAAAAAAATTAAGGACATAAACTTTTCAGAAGGATCTATATTAGCAATTTTGGCAATAATGGTTCTATTTTTTGGAATGTATCCTGATCCTTTGTTCAAAACCGTAAGTGTTTCAGTCGATAATTTAATAAACAATTATAATCTTGAAATTGGAAAAAATATTGCATTAAAATAAATATGAATATTCTAAATTTTTTAATACCTGAAATCATTTTATCAATATCAATATTTTCTTTCTTGATGATAGGAGTATTTCTAAAAAATAGTTTTGAAATAATTTATAAAGCTTCAATTATTTTGATTTTTATAATTTTACTCGTAATTATAACGGGAGAGAATGAAACCTCAAAAATATTTAATGAAAGTTTTGTAGTAGATAATTTTTCTATTTATTCAAAACTTTTAATTTTATTTTCAACTTTTTTTATATTGCTGATATCAAAAAGATATATTTCTGATATTAAAAATAGAAAATTTGAGTATCCAATAATTATACTTTTATCTCTGTTAGGCATGTTTGTTATGGTAAGTTCCAATGATTTAATCCTATTTTATTTAGGATTAGAATTACAATCTTTAGCATTGTATATTTTAGCCTCAATTGATAGGGATAATATAAAATCTTCTGAAGCTGGAATAAAATATTTTGTTTTGAGTGCTTTATCTTCCGGTCTACTTTTGTATGGCTGTTCTTTATTATATGGTTTCGCTGGTTCTACAAATTTTGAAGAAATTGCATTAAAAACTAAAGAATATAATACGGGAATAATTTTTGGAATGGTTTTCATTCTTGTAGGACTAGCTTTTAAAGTTTCAATTGTACCATTTCATATGTGGACTCCAGATGTTTATCAGGGATCACCAACATCTGTAACAAGCTTTTTTTCTGTAGTTCCAAAGATAGCTGGAATGGCTATATTTATTAAATTCATGTATCTTCCATTTGGTCAAATCATAGATCAATGGCAATACATTTTGGTTTTTATGTCGATTGCTTCGATGATACTTGGTGCAGTAGCGGCCATGTCACAAACAAATTTAAAAAGACTTATGGCATATAGCTCGATAGGTCACATGGGTTATGCTTTGGCTGGAATAGCAGCTGGTAGTGAGAATGGTTTTAAAAGCACTCTAGTTTATATTTCAATATATTTAGTTATGAATGTTGGAGCATTTGGCTGTATACTTTTATTAAAAAGAGGCGGAAAGTATATTGAAGAGATAAATGAACTTTCAGGTATTTCAAAAAACCACCCTCTATTATCATTAGGACTCTTAATTATATTGTTTTCTTTAGCTGGCATCCCGCCTTTGGCAGGTTTTTTTGCAAAATTTTATATTTTCATGTCAGTTATAGAAAGTGAAATGTTTACATTGGCGATAGTAGGTTTGATTACTACTGTGTTGTCAGCTTTTTACTATATACGAATAATTAAAATTATGTATTTTGACCTACCTAAAAAACCATTTGAAAAATTTACAGACTACAATATTCATGGACCAATAATTTTAAGCTGTATATTATTGGTATCTTTTTTCCTGTATCCATCTATTTTAAACGAAATAGTATCAAAAATTACTGTGTTTTAATGAAACTAAAACTAATTAAATTTAATCAAGTAAAAAGCACTAATGATGAAGCCATTAAAATAATAAGATCAAAAAAAATATTTAAAGGAATTATAGTTGCAAATTTTCAAACTAAGGGCAGAGGTACAATGGGGAAAAAATGGATATCACAAAAAGGAAATATTTTTGCTAGCATTTTTTTTGAATTAAAAAAAAATATGCCTAATTTTAGAGAATTTTCTATTATCAATCCTGTAATTTTAAAAAAAATATTAAAAAAATATTCAAATAATCAGGTAAAAATTAAATGGCCCAATGATTTATTGATACAAAATAAAAAAGTATGTGGTATTTTGCAAGAGTTAATCAAATTTGAAAAAAAATTTTTTCTTATAATTGGATTAGGCATTAATACCGTAAGGTCTCCAAATAGCTCAAATTTCAAAAGTACATCTTTACTTCAAACTTCGCATAAAAAAATAAAAAACTTAGACATTTTATTGAGTATTAAAAAATATTATGAAAACATTTCTTTTAACCAAAAATTAATTAAAAGGAAATAGATGATTAAAAATTTAAATATTGATGAAAAATTGGAAAAATATATTTCAGAACATAGTTATAGATTACATCCTGTTCAAGAGGAAATTATTGAATATAACAACACCTTAGGAAATTCAAAAAAAATGCAAATTTCCATTACCCAAGCCTATTTTTTTCAATTCCTAATAAAAACAAATAATATTAAAAAAATATTGGAAGTTGGTACTTTTACTGGTTATAGCGCAGTATCTATGGGGCTTGTAATACCAAAGGACGGAAATATAACTTGTTTGGATATCAATAAAGAAACATCTGAAGTAGCTACAAACTTTTTCAAAAAAGCTAATTTAGATAAAAAAAACAAAATTATCCTTGGTCCTGCAATTAATACTTTAAAAAAATTCAAAGATGAGAAAAAAACTTTTGATATGGTTTTTATTGACGCTGATAAGGAGAACTATATAGATTATTACAATTTATCTTTAGAACTTATTAAGAAAAATGGTTTTATACTCATAGACAATGTTTTGTGGAAAGGAGATGTTGTTGATCCTAATAAAAATGATGAATTAACCAATATAATTAGAAAATTTAATTCTTTTATTGAAAAAGATGATAGGATAGAAAAAACTATTTTACCATTAGGTGATGGTATAACAATTTGTAGGAAAATTTAGATGTTTCACATTTTCGGATTTTATAAATTTAAAAGACTATCTGGACTGAAAAGTCTAAAAAAAACTTTTCAAAAAAAGTTAATAAAAAATCATGTCAGAGGTACAATAATTTTTTCAAAAGAGGGGATTAATGGAACAATTTCAGGAAAAAAAAATAACGTACAAAAAGTTAAAAAAAGTTTAAAGGATATTTGTAAAATTAAAAATTTTGATTCAGAAAATAATTCTACAAATAATTTTCAACCCTTTCACAGAGAAAAAATAAAAATCAAAAAAGAAGTCGTTCCTATTGGAATTCAAGTGTTACAGTCACATAAAATAAAAAATAACTCTGTTGATCCAAAAAAATGGAATTCATTAATTAAAGAAAATAATATTAAAATAATCGATACAAGAAAACCTTTTGAATATAATGTTGGGACTTTCAGGGGTGCAAAAAATCCAAATGTTAATCATTTTAGAGATTTTCCGAAATATTTAAAAAAATTTAATAAAAATGATAAAATTGCTATGTTTTGTACTGGTGGAATCAGATGTGAAAAGGCTTCAATTTTTTTAAATAAACAAGGATTTAAAAATATATTTCAATTAAAGGGCGGGATATTAAATTATTTGAAAAAAATTAATAAAAAACAAAGTTTGTGGAAGGGTGAGTGTTACGTTTTTGATAATAGAGTTTCTGTTAAGCACAAATTAAAACAAGGAACGTATTCAATGTGTAGTGGATGTAGAAAGCCAGTATCAATTCAAGAAAAAAAGTCAAAAAAGTATAAAAATGGTATTTCATGTCCTAAATGCCATGACTATTTAACAGAGTCACAGAAAGTAAGATTTGCTACAAGGCAAAAACAAATCTTAATTGCAAAAAAAATGGGGAAAAAATATATTTTTCAAAAAGAGTTTTATTGAGGTAAAAATTGAAAACAAATTTAAATTTTACCTCAAGTCCAATATTAAAATTGTTAAAACAAATTGCTATTCCGTCTATGACAGGAAGTTTGTTTCAAACTTTGTTTAATCTTGTAGATACCTTTTATGCAGGAAAGATATCACCCGATGCTTTAGCTGCTTTAGCAAAGGCTTTCCCACTATATTTTATTATAATTTCAGCAGGTATTGGAATAGTAGCGGGGTGTAATTCTTTAATAGCTAATTCTTTAGGATCTAATAATAAAGTTGCTGCCTCTATTTATTCTTATAATTCATTAATATATGCATTTTTTCTCTCAATATTTATAACATTAATAGGTACATTTTTTTCTTATGATCTTTTAAAGTTAATGGGAAGCACGGATGAAAGTATAGCTTTATCAAAAGAATATACTGATATTATTTTTTTAGGCACAATAATTTTTCTAATTTTAACATCTTTAAATGCATTATTATATGCACAAGGTGACACAAAAACTTATAGAAATGTCTTAATAGTCGGGGTAATATTAAATGTAATACTAAATCCTATTTTCATTTTTGGATTATTTTTCATACCAGCATTTGGTATAGCCGGTTTGGCAATTTCAACCATAATTATTCAATTCTTTGCGTGTATTTATTTATATTACAAAGTCAATAAAACTGAATTAAAAATAATATTAAAAATTTCCAATTTTTTAATAAGACGAAATTTTTTACTAAATATTTTTAATCAAAGTATGCCAATAACAATGGCACTTTTTTTAGTTGCCACAGGTACTTACTTGCTTTTATCATTTATCAATGTTTTTGGAGACCAAGCTGTTGCTGGATATGGAGCTGCTGTAAGATTTGAGCATTTATTTTCTTTACCTGTGATAGGTCTAAATACAGCAGTTATTTCAATCGCCGGACAAAATTTCGGAGCAAGAAGGTATGATAGAATTAAAGAAGTTTACTATAAGTCTATTATTATAGGTATCCTGATCATGTGTGTCGCCGGAATCATACTTTATATTTTTTCCGAGCCTATTATTAGAATATTTTCAAATGATTTAGAGGTAATCAAATACGGGTCCAGCTATTTAAAAATTGCAGCATTTATTGGTCCAATTTATCCTGTTTTCTTTATTTCCCATGCTCTATTTACCGCTCTAAAAAAAACGTTTTTAATATTTTATTCAAACCTTTTTAGAATGGTAATCCTACCATTCTCGATAGTTTGGCTAATCTTGAATGTAATGAATGGTTACTTTCAGGATATATTCTATGGGTTATTAGTAATGAATTGGGTTCTTGGCTTTATAATGTTATTTATAGCAAGAGTGTTAATGATTAAAATTTTTAAAGAAGAGAAAAAAGCCTTCTTTATATTTTGAAAATGTTATATAAAAATCATGTTTGGTGAGATGGGTGAGCTGGTTTAAACCATCGGTTTGCTAAACCGACGTACGATTGAAAAGTCGTACCGAGAGTTCGAATCTCTCTCTCACCGCCACAAATTTATCTAAAGTAATTTTCTATTTCTATTGGTTTGCCACTCAACATAAATCTATAGACATTTGCATTTTCTAGAACTCTTTGTACGTAGTTTCGAGTTTCTTTAAATTTAATTAGTTCAATCCAGTTAACATAATCTATTTTGCCTTTACTAGGATCTCCATTAATTTTTCTCCAATATCTCACTCTTTTTGGACCAGCATTATATGCGGCTATAGCGAAAGGATAAATTTCTTTGTATTCATTTAAAAGAGAATTAAAGTAATAAGATCCTAACCTTATGTTATATTCTGGATCAGAAGTTAATTTACTTTTACTATAAGGTTCCTTCATTTGTTTAGCTACAAGTTTTGCTGTGTAAGTCATAAGTTGCATCATCCCTTTAGCACCAGCATAACTATTTGCCTTTGGGTCAAATTCACTCTCTTGCCTCGTAATAGCCAATATTATTTCTTGTGAAGGCATAGACTTACCATTTATAACTCTAGGCGTAGTTATAATTGGATAATTGAACTTATTATAAAATCTTTTTTCATATGAAGCTTTTTTCGATATTTGAATTGCATAATCGTATCTTCCCACTTCTGTAGCTAATTTAGCCGCAAGAACCTCACTACCTTTTTCAATATTTTCTTCAGCTAGGTGTTTTAAAATATCTTTACTATATTTAGTTTTATTTAATTCTTTAAGAAGAATAACATGCTTAACTAGAGGGTTTTTATTAAATTCCTTTTCATATTCTTTAGAATATTTGGACTCATCTACCAACTCAAATTCTCCAATCGGATTAATTTTTTTATAAGACAACTGACCATAAAAAGTTGTTAAATATTTTGATCCTTCTTCATAAAAATTTTTGGATAATTTTTCATTTCCAAGTTTTTCATAAGTTAATCCTATCCAATAAGCGCCTCTAGCTAAACTTATTGGATAACCTACATTTTCATAAAAAACTTTAAAATGTTTTAATGCTAGATTAGGATTGTTTAAAAAACTTAATGCAATCCATCCAGCCATCCATTCTGCTTCAGCTAATTCAGGGCCTTCTTCTAAAGAATGGTTTTTAGCAACCTCATAAGCTAAAAGATATTTTTTTTTGTATATTAAAGATCTAGATATGACATGTCTTTCTTTCCACCACAAATCAGCTCTTATTAATTCATCATTATTTTTTGGAGCTCCATTTATAATTTCCAGAGAAGACTCAACTCTACCTCTTCTTCGTCTCCATTTTAATCTATCATATCTTAAACCAATATCTGATTTAAGATTAGACGGAACTTTTTCAATTGCATTATCTACGCCGTAAGAATTACTCATTAATATTTGTCTGGCGTTGTATAATGCTCTTTGATCCTTAGGAAGGTATCTTAATATTCTTTTTAAATCCCAATATTTATAGTTCCAAGCCATATATTCAGCCCTTTTAATATGGTCAGATGAATTTAAAAATTTTTTATATTTTTTATTTAAATATTTTAGATCTTTAGAGCTTAATGAGGCATTAACCCAACCCTCTTTTATAAGTTTACCACCTTTTTCTGAATCTCCTTTTAAAATGTAAGACTCACCAAGTTTTATTTTTCCAAATCCACTTAATGGCTCGGAGTTTTCAAACCAACCTATAACTGTGTTGGGACTATTAGAATTAAGATTAATTTTATGTTCAGCTAAATATTTTAATCTATTTATTCTTGGATATCTTGGATTATTGTCAATAAATTTAATATAGTCAGAAAAAGTGGCTTTATTATTTTTTTCTTTTAAATAGATCCAGGAAACCAAATTATTAAAATCTTTGTCTTTTATTTTTTTTGTAGCTCTAAAAGCAGAGGTCCATTTTTTTTCTTTAATGTTCAAAAAAACTTGTTTTGCATAGCCATAATCTTTTTTTGATAAAACTTTTGAATCAATAGCTTCTTTACTAACAGTTTTTTTAAAAGTAATTGGTTTTTTTTCAGGTAATAAAAAATCAGTTTTAACCTTTAAATCTTTTGAACCAGAAGAAACTATTTTTTTTTCTTTTATTAGTTTTTCCTTTGGTACAGTTATGGATTTTTCAGCTTTTTTTATTATCTCTTTTTTTGGTGTTTCAAAAAATTTCTTAGCTTTTGGCTTATTTTTAGGCAGTATATCTTTTTTTACGGTTACTACTTCTATTTTTATTTTTGGTTTTTTTGCGGGTAATATTATTGATGTTTTAACCTTATTTGTTATTGACATTTTGTGTGGTTTTATTTTTGGCAAAATCAAAGATTTTGTATCCGATAAAACAGCTGTTGAGTATAAAGTGACAAATAAAAAAACTAGACTAATTAAATGTTTAAGCATAAAATTTCGATGAATAAATTAAATACTATATAAAGAATTATGTTCAAAGGTTCAATTGTAGCTTTAATAACACCTTTTAAAAATGGCGTGATGGATGAAGAAAGGTATGCTTCACTTATTCACCATCATATATCTAATGGTACAAATGGGATAGTTCCCGCTGGGACTACTGGTGAGTCTCCCACTTTGAATCACGACGAACATAAAAAAGTAATAGAAATTGCAGTAAAGGAATGCAAAGGAAAAATTCCAGTTATCGCTGGAACTGGTTCTAATTCAACAGCTGAAGCAATCGAATTATCTAGACACGCTGAAAAGTCAGGAGCAAATGGTCTTTTAATTGTTACACCATATTACAACAAACCAACTCAAGAAGGACTCTTCCAACATTTTAAATCAGTCAATGATAATGTTGGAATTCCAATAATAATTTATAATATACCTCCAAGATCAGTGGTTGATATGTCAGTTGAAACTATGGCTAGATTATTCGAATTAAAAAATATTGTTGGAGTAAAAGATGCTACAGCAGATTTAGACAGAGTTGATAAACAGTTAAAAAAAATGGGTCCAGAATTTATACAGTTATCGGGAGAAGATGGAACAGCTTTAGAGTTTAATATGCGAGGTGGCACAGGATGTATCTCTGTTACAGCAAATGTTGCAGCAAAATTATGTTCTGAATTTCAGGAGGCTTGTTTAAAAAAAAATAACAGCAAAGCAAAAGAAATTAATGAAAAATTAATGCCTTTACACAAAGCATTATTTATCGAAAGCAATCCTAGTCCCGTCAAGTATGCAGCAAGTTTATTAAAATTATCTTCAGAAGAAGTTAGATTGCCACTAGTTAAAGTTACTGATAAAACTAAAAAAGAAGTCGAGAAAGCTCTTAAGTTTGCAAAATTGCTTTAATGAAAGCAAAACCAAACACTGGTATTAAAATTGTTTCTAATAATAGAAAAGCAAGATTTAATTATTTTTTTAATGAATTAATTGAAGCAGGTATAGTTTTAAAAGGATCTGAGGTAAAATCACTAAGAGACGGAAAAGCAAATATATCCGACGCTTATGCTACAGATCATAATGGTGAAATGTTTTTGATTAACTCTTATATACCTTCATATAAAGAGTCGAGTTATAACGATCATAATCCAAGAGATGCTAGAAAACTTTTGCTTAAAAAAAGGGAAATAAATAAATTGATTGGAAAAATAAACAGGGAAGGATTAACCATTGTACCTACAAGGATATATTTTAAAAAAGGTAAAGCAAAAATCGAAATAGCAATTGCTAAAGGAAAAAAACTTTATGATAAAAGGGCCGTGAAAAAGAAAAGAGACTGGAACAGAGAAAAAGCAAGAGTTTTAAGTAGGAACAAGTAATGATATTTCTTGGAATAGGATCAAATCTAAACTCTAGTTTTGGCAACAGATTTAGAAATATAGAATTAGCAATAAATTATATTAACAATAATGATATCAAATTAGTTAAAAAATCTAGTTTTTATGAGACACTATCTTATCCAGATAAAAGCAAGCCCAAATTTATAAATATTGTTGTTTCTATAGAAACAAATCTATCACCTGTTGATTTGATGAATTTTCTAATATCAGTAGAGGAAAAACTTGAGAGAAAAAGGTTAAAAAAAAACGATCCCAGAACGTGTGATATAGATATTATTGATTATAATGGCACAGTTAGTGATATTAAAACATTAAAAATGCAAATTAGTCTTCCTCACAAAGATATGGATACTAGAAACTTTGTTTTATACCCGCTGAAAGAAATCAGTCCAAATTGGATTCACCCTAAAACAAAAAAAAAAATCGATGTTTTAATTGAAAATCTAAAAACTTCAAATTATGAGATTACAAAATTAAAGCAAAATGATATAATTAGTTATGTTAAATAATGAAGAATTAATAAAAAAAGTTAAGTCATATAATAGATTTTTTAATCCAGAAAATTTAACTAAGGCATACAATTTTGCTCTTAACGCACATAAAAATCAAAAAAGAGATGAAGGCATCCCTTACATTAGTCATCCAGTTGCTGTTGCAAACATACTAACAGAACTCAAATTAGACAGCGCAACAATCACTACCGGTCTTCTTCATGATACAGTTGAAGATACTAAAGCCACATATAATTCAGTTAAAAAAGAATTTGGAAAAGAAGTTGCAGATTTAGTTGATGGTGTAACAAAAATATCAGCTTTAGAAGAAAAAGCAGTTGAGAATTCTAAAGCAGAAAACTTCAGAAAATTGATACTTGCCACTTCAAAGGATATTAGGGTTTTGCTAGTAAAATTAGCTGACAGATTACATAACATGAGGACAATTCATTATGTTAAAGATGAAGATAAAAAAATTAGAAAGGCAAAAGAAACTATGGAAATTTATGCTCCATTAGCTGATAGGATGGGCATGAATCGTATTAGAGATGAATTAGAGGATTTATCTTTTTCAATTTTAAATTTAGAGGCAAGAAATTTAATTCTAAACAGATTATCTTTTATAAAAAATAAAAGAGAAGATATTGTTAAACAAGTTTCAGATGAACTGAAAGTTTTACTTAAATCTAATAGTATTGAAGCAGAAATCTCAGGAAGGGAAAAAACTCCTTTTTCTATATGGCGCAAAATGCAATCTAAAAGAATATCTTTAGAACAACTCACAGATATTGTTGGATTTAGAGTGATAGTAAAAAATATCAATGATTGTTATATAACTTTGGGTCTATTCCACAGCAAGTATTCTGCAATACCTGGAAAATTTAAAGATTATATTTCGACACCGAAGATTAACCAATATAAATCAATTCATACCTCAGTAATTGGACCAATGAAGAAAAGAATAGAAATTCAGATTAGAACAAGACCAATGCACGAATTTGCCGAAAGAGGTATAGCCTCTCACTGGAAATATAAATCTTCAGAAAAATTTTCAGAATTATCCTGGAAAGAATATGATTGGCTTAGAGACCTTGTAGAAATAATGGAAACTGGCGGTAGCCCGGAACATTATTTTGAATTTACTAAACTTCAAATGTTTCAGGATAATGTTTTTTGTTTTACCCCAAAGGGCGGTGTAATTAAACTACCCAAGGATGCCACCCCAATAGATTTTGCTTACGCTGTTCATACTAAAATTGGAGATACAGCAATTAGTTGTGAAATAAATGGAAAACCTTCACCTCTGCAATCAACGCTTAAAAATGGAGATATGATCGAAATTATAACATCTAAAAAAGTTTCTCCTTCTTTACATTGGTTATCATCAAGTAAAACTGGAAAAGCAAGAGCATCAATAAGAAAACATTGGCAAGGCAAAATGCAGGAAAATGTAAAACAAACAAAAGAGTATACCTCTACTTTATCTATAGATCTTCCTCATAAACCAGGAATTCTTGGCAAAGTAAGCACATTGATTGGAATTAATGATGCGAATATTATTAATGTAGAGTTGACAAAAAGAACAGATAATTATTTACAATTTTTGTTTGAAATTCAAATTAAAGATTTAAAAAACTTTACAAACTTGATAAGTCAACTTAAACAACAAGAATTAAAGTTTAAAGTAATTCGTCACAAAAAGAAAAAGTATGCTTTCATACAAAGAGTCCTTAAAAATTTTAAAAGAAACTAATGCTCTTCTAGAAGGGCATTTTTTATTGTCATCCGGGCTTCATAGTGAAAAATATGTTCAATGCGCTAAGCTTTTAAGTCATCCTCATAAAGCCAAGGAATTATGTTTGTCTTTAGCGGAGAAAATTAGAAATAAATTTAAAACAATAGATTTGATATTATCACCTGCGATTGGAGGAATTGTAATTGGTTATGAAATAGGAAGGATTTTAAATTTAGAAACTATTTTTGCAGAAAGGGTCAATGGAAAATTTAGTTTAAGGAGAGGCTTTCAAATTAAAAAAGGACAAAATGTTTTAATAGTTGAGGATGTTATAACAACAGGAAAATCAAGTTTAGAATGTTCAAATTTAGTTAATGACGCTCAAGCAAAAATTATTGGGTATTCTTGCATAATAGACAGGTCAAATGAAAAACCATTGATAGACAAAGAAATTATATCGCAAATAAAAATACAAATTGCAACTTACAACAAAGATGACCTGCCCGAACATCTAAAAAATTCTAAAGCTGTTAAACCAGGAAGTAGAAATTTATAATGGCTTTGCCAAGACTTGGAGTAAATATAGATCATGTAGCAACTATAAGAAATGCAAGAGGTGAAAATTATCCTTCACCGCTCAAAGCTGCTTTGCTGGCTGAAAAATTTGGGGCTAGTTCAATTACAATACATCTTAGAGAAGACCGTAGACATATCAATGATCAGGATTTAAAAATTATAAAAAAAAAATTAAAAATACCTTTAAATCTTGAAATTGCTCCAACGCTGGAGATGCTGAAAATCTCATTAAAAAATAAACCAACTTTTGTTTGCATTGTTCCTGAAAAAAGAAGCGAAATAACAACGGAAGGCGGCCTCAATCTTAAAAAAAATTATAATAAAATTAAAAATATTGTTAAAAAATTAAAAAAAAATAAAATTAGAACTAGTTTATTTATTGAGCCAAATTTAAATGATATTAAAATTGCTAAAGCAATTCATGCTGACTGTATAGAAATTCACACTGGTAAAATTTGTAATTTACATAACGAAAAAAAAAATACCAAAATTGAACTAAAAAAAATAAAAAATGCTGTAAAATTTGCCAAATATTTAGGTTTAGAAGTCCATGCTGGACACGGTATAACATTCACTTCAGCTAAACTTCTGTCAAAAATTAAAGGAATTGAAGAGTTTAATATTGGGCATTTTCTAATTGGAGAATCTATTTTTCTAGGTATAAAGGAATGTATAAAAAAATTTAAAAAAATCTTATCAAAATGAATATTTATGGAATTGGAACAGATATAGTTAATGTAAATAGAATTCAAACTGCATTTAAAAAAAATAGACAAGCTTTTAAAAAAAGAATTTACACAAAATCAGAAATAAAAGCCTGTGAAAATAGAAAAAATAAAATTGAATGTTTTGCTAAAAGATTTGCAGCAAAAGAAGCTTTGTTTAAGGCCATTTCAATTAAAAATAAATTAAAATTTAATGATGTTGAAATAATAAATAATAGCGATGGCGCTCCTAAGATTATTATAAAAGGTATATCTTTACGAAATTTAAAAAAAATTTTTAAGAATAAAAAATTCAAGATACATTTATCTCTATCAGATGACAAACCCTGGGCAGTCGCGTCAGTAATAGTATTTACTTATAAATAAAAAATGATTTTAAAAATTCTAGATAATTTAAAAACTTTGCTAATAGCTTTAATTATTGCAATTATTATTAGATCTTTCCTTTTTCAACCATTTTATATTCCATCATCATCTATGGAACCAACTCTATTGGTTGGCGATAGAATATTTGTATCTAAATATTCTTATGGATATAGCAAACATTCTTTTCCATTTAGTCCTCCAATTTTTAAAAATCGCATATTTAAATCTTCCCCAGCTTATGGAGATTTAGTTGTATTTAAAACACCCTCAGATAATAGAACTGATTTTATTAAAAGATTAGTAGGACTTCCAGGCGATGAAATCCAATTCAGAGAAGGACAATTATTTATAAATAACAAAAAAATTTTAAAAGAAGAATATAATGAAAAAACAAATACAATGTGTGGCGGTAGTTCATTTGAAACTACTTCATATATTGAAGAATTACCCAATAATAGGAAACACAAAACAGTTTATAACAAAATTGGAAGCATGGTAAATTCAGATCAATATACTGTTCCTGAAAATCATTATTTTTTTTTAGGAGATAATCGAGATTGCTCAAGAGATAGTAGATTTTTATCAAGTGTGGGTTACGTGCATCAAAATAATTTAGTTGGCAAAGCTCAAATTATTTTTTTTTCAAATGATTCAAATGTTGGAAGTGTTTTAAAAATTTGGAATTGGAGAGATTCATTTAGATTTAATAGATTCTTAAAAAAAATAAAATGAAAAACATAATTAAAAAATTAGAAAATATTATTAAAGTAACTTTCCAAAATAAAAATCTGTTAATTCAAGGTTTGACCCACAAAAGCTTTGACGAAAAATACAACAATGAGAAATTAGAATTTCTAGGAGATAGAGTTATAGGCTTGGTAATCTCAAAAAAATTATTAAGTCTTTATCCTGATGAAACAGAGGGTATTATAGATAAAAAGTTTTCTAACCTCGTTAATAAAAAAACCTGCAGTGAAATTGCCAAACAAATTAGGCTTAAAAATTTTATTAGGACAGGAAAATC
Source organism: Candidatus Pelagibacter sp. (assembly GCA_002704625.1). Next base: position 21,700 of record PAGZ01000044.1, on the reverse strand, counting down.
TTTTAAAACAATTAAATCATCTGATGAAAAAATTTTAAGCGATTGTTGTGAAGCTTTAATCGGTGCAATATATTTAGACCAAGGTTATTTAGTCTCAGAGAAATTTATACTAAAAAATTGGCAAAATTTTATTAAAAAATCTAATGTAACTAAGATAGATCCAAAAACTAAGCTTCAAGAATATTCATTGAAAAAATATAAGAAATTGCCTTTTTACAAAATGTTCAAACAATCTGGACCAAGTCATAGCCCATTTTTTAAAGTACAAGTCCAAATTCTTAATTCAAAAAAATTCTTTGGGTATGGCAAATCTAAAAAATTAGCTCAAAAAAATGCTGCTTTGCAATTAATAAAAAATTTGAAAATTGTTTAAAATGAATTGGGAAGACGAAGGTTTTATAATCGCAAAAAGAAAATTTAGAGAAAATGCAATAATTCTTGAAGTATTCACAAGTAAATATGGCAAAGTTAATGGTATTGTTTATGGAGGAAATTCCAGAAAAATAAGAAATTATCTTCAATTAATTAATAAAATCTTTATCTCATACAATTCAAAAGGCGAAAATAGAATTGGTTATTTTAAAACTGAATTAATAAACGCTATTTCCCCAGAATATTTTGATAATAAAAATAAAATATTATGTATAAATTCGTTATCCTCTATATTGAAAGCAGTTTTACCAGAGAATCTTTCAAGTGAAAAAATTTATAAATCACTTGAGAATCTTTTAAAATCTCTCAAAAATAACGATTGGCTGACAAATTATCTTGTTTGGGAAATAAACTTAATAAATTATTTAGGTTTTGGTTTTAATATAGATAATAAAAATTTTTCTGATAAAAATTATAAAAAAATTTATGATATTAAATTAGATAATATTAATTATAAAATTCCTGGCTTTTTAGTTTTTAAAAACTACTCTAACCCAGATAATAATGACATATACAATGGTTTAAATTTTTCCAGAACTCTTATGGAAAATAAATTTTTCATTCCTAACAATATCAACTTTCCTTATTCAAGGAAATTATTAGAAAAAAATTTTTTATAATTTTTTTGCAATTTCCAAAGCAAAATAAGTTATAATTGCTGATGCACCTGATCTCTTGATTGATATAAGACTTTCTTCAATCGCATCTTTATGAAAAATTCCACCTTTAATAGCTTGATAAATCATAGAGTATTCACCAGAAACCTGGTAAGCAAAAACAGGAATTTTAAAACTTTCTTTTACAGATTTTATTATATCCAAGTAAGGTAAAGCCGGCTTGATCATTACAAAATCAGCACCTTCTTTTATGTCCAACGCAACTTCTCTTAATGCTTCATCCGAATTCTTATAGTCCATTTGATAACTTTTTTTATCACCTTTAAGATTTTTTTTTGATCTAATCGCATCTCTGAATGGACCATAAAAATTGGAAGAATATTTTGCTGCATAAGATAAAATTTGAACATTTTTGAAATTTTTTTTATCTAGCGCTTTTCTTATAGCCCCAACTCTGCCATCCATCATATCTGATGGAGCAATAATATCGGATCCCATTTCCGCCTGTAATATTGCCTGTTTAGATAAAATTTTTACAGTTTCGTCATTTAATATTTCTTTTCCTTTTAAGACCCCGTCGTGACCATGACTAGTGTAGGGATCTAATGCAACATCAGTCATTACCCCAATGTTAGGATTATTTTTTTTTATTGTTTTTATTGTCTTGCAAACTAAATTTTCAGGATTAAGAGCCTCTGTACCCAGAGAATTTTTTTTCTTTGCTTTAGTGGTAGGAAAAATAGCTATTAAAGGTATGCCCAATTTACTTGCTCTGTAAATCTGGGGACTAATCTTATCAACACTATATCTATATAAATTTGGCATACTTTTAATTGACTCAATTTTATTTTTTCCCTCTGTAACAAAGATTGGAAGAATTAGGTCATTTACCGATAAATTGTTTTCAGCAACCAATCTTCTGGTCCAATCGTACTTGCGATTCCTTCTCAATCTTAATCCGGGATATTTACCTAATAATTTCATTTTTCAAACTTATTAAATTTTGTATAATGCGACAAATATAATATTATTTTATTTACTAAAAGTGTATTAATTATCTATATGTCAAATTCAATCACCTTTAAAGATTTCTATCAAGTACCTAATGTAAAGTTTGATATTTCTAAATTAAAATCGGATCTTGAAGAAGTTTTAAAAAAATCAAAGTATCAGACTCTAGGGATAACAAATTTTCACGCAATACCTATGAACAAAATACCTGGAGATGATAATTCGATATCAGGACATAATGTCAGAGGCGTATATTGGACTAAACCCGATGAGACAGGGAAAGAAGTAATGAGAGATAAGCCAATAGATGAATCAAAGTATACTGAATTGATTAGCGATTTTAAGAATACATATTTTGAAGAAGTTTATAAAATTTTAAAATCAAAATTTAAATTAGGAAGAGTCAGAATTCTGTTAAAGGAACCAAGATCAACTTTAAGTTGGCATAAAGATCCAGAACCAAGACTTCATGTTCCAATTATAACCAACCCTGGATGCAAGATGGTTATCGAGGATGTGGCAAAACATATGCCAGCAGATGGAAATGTTTGGATAACTAATAATACTAGATATCATAATTTTTTTAACGGTGGTGAACAAAATAGAATTCACCTTGTAGCCTGTATGTTAGAAAATAGATTTAATTGATTTGAAGTTTTTATTTAAAAAAATATCCATATCATCAGATCACGCTGGCTTTAAATTAAAAGAAAATATAAAACGAAACCTTAAAAAAAAGAAAATAACCGTAATAGATCTTGGCCCCAGAAATGATGGATCCGTAGATTATCCAGATTTTGCAAAGAAGGTTGCCAGAAACGTATCGTCCAAAAAAAGCAACATAGGCATATTAGTTTGTGGTTCAGGCACAGGAATGGCCATGTCTGCTAATAAATTCAAAAAAATAAGAGCTGCAGTTTGCTATAATAAGGCCTCTACTAGTTTGTCTAGAAAGCATAATAATGCTAATATACTTGCATTAGGATCAAGATTAACTAAAAAATCGACTGCTTTAAAATTAGTTAATATTTTTCTTAGTACCAAATTTGAGGGTGGCAGACATTTAAGAAGAGTAAAAAAAGTATAAAAAGTTTATTTATTATGTCAAAAATCAAGAGCGATATAAACGGAAGTTATCAAGATTACTTTGATAAAGATTTATCATTTAGGGATCCAGATTTATATAATTCAATAAAACTTGAACTTAAAAGACAACAAGAGCATATAGAACTTATTGCATCAGAAAATATTGTTTCAAAAGCAGTTCTAGATGCCCAAGGATCAATTTTAACAAATAAATACGCAGAAGGTTACCCTGGAAAGAGATACTATGGCGGATGTGAATTTGTAGACAAAGCAGAAGAATTAGCCTTAGAAAGAGTTAAAAAATTATTTAATAGCAAATATGCAAATGTGCAGCCTCATTCAGGCGCTCAAGCGAATGGAGCTGTATATCTAGCTTTATTAAATCCTGGAGACACAATACTTGGTATGAGTCTAAACTCAGGTGGACATTTAACCCATGGTGCAAAAGTTTCTTTATCCGGGAAGTGGCTTAAAGCTTTTCATTATGAAGTTGATAAACAAACAGGTCTTATAGATTATGATCAAATTAAAAGATTAGCTTTAGAACACAAACCAAAATTATTAATTGCTGGTGGCAGCGCATATTCAAGAGTAATAGATTTTAAAAAGTTTAGAGAAATTGCTGACAGTATCAAAGCATATCTGATGGTTGATATGGCTCATTTTTCTGGTTTGGTTGCTGGCAGAGGCTACCCAAACCCAATTGAGTATGCAGATGTTGTTACATCAACAACTCATAAAGTTTTAAGAGGAGGAAGAGGTGGAATTATTTTAACAAATAGAGAAGATTTAATTAAAAAATTTAATTCTGCTGTTTTTCCTGGTTATCAAGGCGGACCATTAATGCATGTTATTGCTGCAAAGGCGGCTGCTTTTCATGAAGCATTACAACCTAGTTTCAGAGATTATATAAAATCTGTTCTTGCCAATGCAAAAATTTTATCAGAAACACTTAAAAATAATGGTTTTAAAATTTTTTCAGGCGGAACTGATACACATTTGATGCTTGTAGATCTTAGGCCTTTTAAAGTAACAGGCAAGGCAGCTGAAATTAGTTTAGGCAAAGCAAATTTAACTTGTAACAAAAATGGTATTCCTTTTGATACAGAAAAAATGACCATAACATCAGGTATAAGGCTGGGATCTCAGGCAGCAACAACCAGGGGATTCGGATTAAATGAATTTAAAAAAGTTGGAGAACTAATAACCAAAGTAATTAAAGGCTTAGCTAAAAGTCCAGATGATAACAGCAAAACCGAGTCTGAGGTTAGAAAAGAAGTTATTGAACTTTGTTCCAAATTTCCTATATACAATCACTTGTTCAAAAAATAATCTATGCTCTGTCCCTTTTGTAGAGAAAAAGATACTTCAGTTGTCGACTCCAGACCTACTGAAGATGGTACCGCTATACGTAGAAGAAGATTCTGTACTTGCAATGGAGGAATGAGGTTCACAACTTTCGAAAGAGTTCAATTTAGAGAACTAACTGTTCTTAAAAAAAATGGAAGAAGAGCTCCTTTTGATAGAGAAAAGTTAGCAAAATCACTATTTACTGCTTTAAAAAAAAGACCAATAGATCCCGATACTATTGAAAAAGTTGTTTCGAGAATTTCAAGAGACCTTGAAGAAATGGGGCAATCTGAAATTCAATCAAGTGTAATTGGAAAAAAAGTCATGGAGACATTAAAAGAACTAGACAAAATCGCATATGTAAGATTTGCTTCAGTATACACAAATTTTAAAGAAGTGGGAGAATTTGGTGAATATATTGAGGAATTAGATGGAGATTCAAAAAAATAATTTTCAATCCAAACATTTGCATTTTTTGTTCCTTGCTTTCGAACAAGCTAAAATAAATTTAGGATCAACGTCTGATAATCCATCAGTTGGATGTGTAGTTGAAAAAAATGGTGCAATAATTTCTTCTGGTCATACCTCGTTAAATGGAAGGCCACATGCAGAATATAATGCATTAATAAAGAATAAAGATTTTAAAAATGCAAATCTTTACATAACTTTAGAACCATGTTCACATTACGGAGCCACTCCACCATGCACAAATATAATTATTAAAAAAAAGATTAAAAAGGTATTCTATTCTACTAATGATTTTGATTTAAGAGCAAAGAAAAAATCTAAAAAAATACTTAATAAAAATAAGATTTTTGTCAAAGAATTGCTCTTAAAAAAAAAGGCTTTGGATTTTTATAAAAGTTATTATTTGCAACATAGCAATAAATTGCCCCTCATTGATGCTAAGATAGCGATTTCTAAAGATTATTTTACTAAAAATATTAAAAAAAAATGGATTACAAACTTTCATTCCCAAAAGAGATCGCACTTGATTAGATCTATGTATAATTGTTTAATTTCTACTTCAAAATCAATTAATGATGATAACTCGAGTTTAGATTGTAGAATTGACGGCTTGGAAAAAAAAAGTCCTGATTTAGTTATTTTAGATAGAAATCTAAAATTAAAAAAGAATTTGAAGTTATTTAAATTTTCCAAAAGGAGGAAAGTTTTATTATTTACTTGTTCAAATAATAAAAAAAGAATTACATATTTTAAAAAAAAAGGTATTAAGGTTTACAAGATAAGATCATTAAAAACTAAAATAGATTATAATAATATATTTTTATTTTTAAAAAGAATGAAATATTCAAGAATTTTTGTTGAGTCCGGTCTTACATTAATTAATTTTTTGATAAAAAATGAATTTTTGAACAATATTTATATTTTTAAGTCTAATAAAAATTTAAATAAACACGGCTTAAATTACTCTAGCCCAAATACGTTAAAAAAAATATTTTTAACTAATCTTATCAAAGTTAATTTATTAGGTGATAAGCTTTATAAGGAGCAATTAAAATAATGTTTAATGGAATTGTTTATAATCAAGGATTAATAAAAAGTTTAAGGAAAAACCCAAAATATGTTAATGGAAGCTTAGTTGTTGAAATCGTATCTGATATTTCATTTAAAAAAAACGATATTGGCGAGTCCGTCTGTTGTAATGGTGTATGTCTTACCTTAATAAGAATTAAAAAAAAATCTTTCCTTTTTTATCTTTCTAAAGAAACTTTAAATAGATCAAATTTTAAAAATATTAAGGTCGGTAAATATATAAACATTGAAAAATCTCTGTATCATGGAAAAAAAATTTCTGGTCATTACATTCAAGGACACGTTGATACAACAGCTGTTGTTAAAAATATTAAAATTATAGATAGGTCTTGGAATGTTATTTTTTCATTAGAAAAAAAAAACAAAAAATATATAGTTGAAAAAGGTTCTGTCTCTATTAATGGAGTATCTTTAACTGTATCAAAAATAGGTGGTAAAAGTTTTCAAATCACAATTATTCCTCATACATTAAAACTTACTAATTTAATCAATTTAAAAAGAGGTGATAAAGTTAATGTAGAATTTGATATTGTGGGAAAATATTTAAATAATATTTATTCTTAAAATGAAAAAAAATTCATCATCAATTAAAGAAATCATAAGTGAGGCAAAACAAGGCAAAATGTTTATTTTAGTTGATAATAAAGATAGAGAAAACGAAGGGGACCTCGTAGTTCCTGCATCAAAAGCAAATCCAAAAAAAATAAATTTCATGGCAAAACACGGTAGAGGCCTGATATGTTTGGCTTTAACTTCCAAAAAAGTTAGAAAATTAAATTTACCATTAATGTCCTTAATTAATAAGTCTAGAACTCAAACAGCATTCACTGTTTCAATTGAGTCAAAAAAAGGTATATCAACAGGTATATCAGCTTACGACAGAGCAAAGACTGTAAAGGTAGCTATCAAACCTTCGTCTACAAAAAAAGATATAGTTTCTCCAGGCCATGTCTTTCCGTTAGTTGCAAAAAATGGAGGCGTTCTTGAAAGAGCAGGACATACAGAGGCTTCAGTTGATATTTCAAAATTAGCAAAATTAAATCCTAGCGCTGTTATTTGTGAGGTTATGAATGAAGATGGAACTATGGCCCGTTATAAAGATTTAATCCCTTTTGCAAAAAAACACAGATTAAAAATCGCAAAAATTGAAGACCTTATTTCTTATAGATTAAAAAATGAAATATTTGTCAGATGTATTTCCAGTAAAAAAATAAAAATTAAAAATTTTGGTAATTTTGATTTGAAAACTTTTAAAAACAAACTAGATGGTTCAGAACATTATGCTATTACGAAAGGAAAATTTAATTCGAGCAAGGCATCAAGAGTTAGAGTAATATCTACAAATATTTTAAATAGTTTTTTTAATTTAAATAAAAATATTTTCAAAAATTCATTAAAACATCTTAATAGATTTAATAATTTTGCTCTAATTCTTATTAAAGGAACAAATCCTAACCCAACTTCTTCCGAAAAAAGTAATATATTGAGATATTATGGTGTAGGCGCACAGATTATTAAAGAATTAAAAATCAAAAATATGATATTAGTCTCTAGATCAAAAAAACGTGTTATTGCATTAAAAGGCTATGGTATTAAAATTACTAAACAGGAAATTATAAAATGAATAAAAAAATTTGCATTGTTATTTCTACATATAACGAACATATTACAATAAAGTTGCTCAAAAGCGCTAAAAAGGAACTAGACAAAAATAAATTCAAAAAAATTAGCGTTGTAAAAGTTCCAGGTGCTTTTGAAATTCCAGTTACAATATCGAAATTAATAAATAAATATGATGGCTTTATTGCCATCGGTTGTATTATTAAAGGAGAAACAACTAATTTTGATTTAATTTCAAAAGCTATAACAAACGGTATTATGAGCCTGTCTATAAATAATAAAAAACCAATAGGTAATTCAATTCTTACACTTCTTAAAAAGAAACAGGCGTTTAACAGATTTAATAGAGGGAAAGAAGCAGCGAAAGCCGTATATAAAGTTCTTAAAATATAGAACTAATGTCAGATAATAATTTAAATAATAATCCTAGAATAATTATTATACAAAAATTATATTCTTATTTTTTGAATAAAGACTATGATTTAGTATATCCCAAACATAGATATAAAAAATTTATTAAAGATACAGTATCGGGCACCATTGAAAGAGAAGAACTTTTGCTTGAAAATCTTAATATGATTTTAAAAGATGAATTTAATCCATCCAGAACTGACTTAATTTTAAAGCTCATGATCCTTTCTGCAACATTTGAGCTTATGTTTTCCCACAAAACACCGATAAATGTCATAATTAGTGAATACGTAAAAATTTCAGACTTTTTTTTAGAAACTGCCCATAAAAGCTATCTAAACGCTATTTTGGACAAGGTTTCTAAAAATGTTAGAAAAGATAATGAATAATTTCTTGCCTTTTATTCTTTTTTTTGGCAATTATCTGTTTTTTAGAATCTTTTAGGAGAATTATCATTGGAAAATTTATATTTAATAATACTTGTTGGAATAGTTGCTGTGATTTACAGCTACTTTTTGAGTAAACAAATTATTTCATCTAATCCTGGCAATAGTAAAATGCAAGAAATTGCTCAGGCTATTCAAATTGGAGCTAAAGCATATTTAAACAGACAATATAAAACAATAGCGATTGTTGGCCTGATAGTTTTAGTGATTATAAGTTATTTTTTCAGTTTACTTGTAGGTCTTGGTTATTTTATTGGAGCATTGTTATCAGGAGTTGCTGGTTATGTTGGAATGTTAATTTCAGTTCAAGCAAACGTTAGAACAGCGGAAGCATCCAGAACTAGTTTGCAAAAAGGTTTAACCATGGCTTTCAAATCTGGGGCTATAACTGGTTTATTAGTTGCTGGTTTAGCTTTATTAGCTATTTCAATTTATTATTGGGCTTTGTTATCTTTTAATGTTGATAGCAGAGAATTAATAAATGCATTAATAGCTTTAGGTTTTGGTGCATCATTAATTTCTATTTTTGCTAGACTAGGTGGTGGAATTTTTACAAAAGGTGCTGATGTTGGAGCTGATTTAGTTGGAAAAGTTGAAGCAGGAATACCAGAAGATGATCCTAGAAATCCCGCTGTAATAGCTGACAACGTTGGTGATAACGTTGGAGATTGTGCAGGTATGGCAGCAGATTTATTTGAAACTTATGCTGTAACCATAGTTGCCACAATGGTTCTTTCCTCAATATTTTTCCCGACCAATGCTAGCATGATGATTTATCCATTAGCCATTGGAGGAGGGTGTATCATTGCATCTATTATTGGAACTTTTTTTGTAAAGCTTGGAAAAAGTAAAAATATTATGGGTGCTCTCTACAAGGGATTTATTGTTACAGCAATAATTTCTTTAATATTACTTTATCCTATTACATCAAATATTATCGGTTTGGAAAATACATTTACTGTAAATGACAAAAATTTTAGTGGTTTTGATTTATATTATTGTGGTGTAATTGGTTTAGCCGTAACAGGATTAATTATATGGGTTACAGAATATTATACAGGTACCAATTATAGACCAGTTAGAAGTGTTGCCAAATCATCAACTACCGGACACGGCACAAATGTTATACAGGGATTAGCTGTTTCTATGGAGGCTACTGCTTTACCAGCTTTAATAATAGTTGCGGGAATAATTATTACAAATCAATTAGCAGGATTATTTGGAATAGCAATAGCTGTTACAGCAATGTTAGCTCTAACAGGCATGGTTGTTGCTTTGGACGCTTATGGCCCTGTAACTGATAACGCTGGTGGTATCGCAGAAATGTCTAAATTACCAAAGAATGTTAGAAAAACTACAGATGCACTTGATGCTGTTGGCAATACAACTAAAGCTGTAACTAAAGGATACGCAATTGGTTCCGCAGGGTTAGGCGCTTTAGTTCTTTTTGCTGCTTATACTGAAGATATAAAATTTTTCTCTACAGTTCCAGGATCAGCATTAGAAGGTATCAATGTTAGTTTTGATTTATCAAACCCATTTGTAGTTATTGGATTATTAGTTGGAGGAATGTTGCCTTACTTGTTTGGATCAATGGGAATGCAAGCTGTTGGTAGAGCTGGTGGAGCAGTTGTTATAGAGGTTAGAAGACAGTTTAAAAAAATTCCCGGAATTATGAAAGGTAAAAGAAAACCAGATTATGGAAGATTAGTTGACTTATTAACTAGAGCAGCAATAAAGGAGATGATTGTGCCTTCTTTACTTCCTGTTCTGTCACCAATAATTTTATATTTTGTTATTTATTTTATTGGAGGCATGGAGGCTGCATTATCATCTGTTGGCGCTATGTTATTAGGAGTAATAGTTACAGGTTTATTCGTAGCTATTTCTATGACTGCAGGAGGAGGAGCTTGGGATAATGCAAAAAAATATATTGAGGATGGTAATTATGGCGGAAAAGGTTCCGAGTCACATAAAGCAGCAGTTACCGGAGATACTGTTGGGGATCCATACAAAGATACAGCAGGTCCAGCAGTCAATCCGATGATTAAAATAACCAATATTGTTGCATTACTGTTGTTGGCAGTAATTTCACATTAAGAACAAAACTTCTTATTTCCTTTTTTTATTTTGTGGCGAATTGGCATACATTTTTTTTCTTAAACTCGATAAGAAAGAATTTAAAAAACTTCCTCTCTTAACAACATTATCTGTAACTTCATCAGAGAATTGATGCTTATTCATTTTTTCTTTATCATAAAATAGTTTTTCTTCCAGAATTCCATATTTGTCGAATTTAACCACTAATACATTATTATTAAGCAAAACGTCCTTCCCAAGTTTGTGAATACCGCCTTTTGTTTTAGTTCTTTCAACATAAAACCATGTATTATTATCTTTTAATGATTTTATATGAGGTTCACCGAAAATTTTGATTACATCATTTTGGTTGCTAACATTGGTTTTTATTAAAGACTCTCTTTTTTCTAGAAAAATTATACCGTGACTTTTTATAACTCTATTCTTTTGGCAATTTGACAAAAAAAGAGTTAAAATTATTGCGAATATTTTCAAATGTTTGCTTCTTACAAAAAACATAATAATGCACTTTACAACAAATTAGTCGAATTATCACGAAATAAATTTTTTTACGATGATTTAAGATTGCTAGACAATTTTGAAACAAGAGTTTTATTAATATTTTTTCATTTTATAATAATCTTAAAAACTAAAAAAAGTGATAATCTTAAGAAAAAATTTCAAAACTTATTTGATAACATATTCCAAAATATTGAAATAAATATAAGAGAGCTTGGCTATGGTGATACCAAAGTTAATACCACTCTAAAAAACCTTAATAAAATTTTTTATGACATTTTGTTTAAAATTGAAAAAGACGATTCTTATTCATTTTTAGATAAAAAAGAGTTACTTAATAAATATTTTTATAATAATAAAAACACAAATGAAGAAAAAACTAATAAATTGGCCAATTATATGAATGAATTTCAAAATTTTTGTTTTGATTTGAATGTCAATAATATGTTAAACGGATCTATAAACTTTAAATTTAGGTAATACTCTATGGCCGTACCAAAACGAAAAACTTCTACTTCTAGACGAAATAAAAGAAGATCTCATCACAGAATAATTGGCGCAAATGTTATTGAGGATAAGAAAAGTGGTGAATATAGATTATCTCATCATATTGATCTGAAAACTGGTATCTATAACGGAAAAAAAATTTTAGATAAATAATCTAAAAATTTATAGTAATCACGAAATGGCTGAAAAAGTAAAAATAGCAATTGATTTAATGGGTGGTGAAAATTCACCAAAAAAGAATCTCGAAGGTATCGATTTATTTGTGAAGAGATATTCGAATATAAATGATTACATTTTTTATTTATATGGAGATGAGACAAAAATTTTAAGCGAATTAAAAAATTTTAAAAATATTAAAAATAATTATAAAATTTTTGATACCAAAATAATTGTTTCCGATGAACTTTCTGCAATTTCATCAATTAAAAAAGGGAAAAACTCAAGTATGTGGAATTCCATCCAATCGCAAATTGATTTATCCACTGATGTAACTTTATCAGCTGGAAATACGGGAGTTTTATTAGTTATGTCTAAAATGATTTTAAAAACTTTGGATAATGTTGATAAACCTGCATTAGCAGGTTTGTGGCCTAATGAGAAGGGCATGAACGTTGTTTTAGACTTAGGAGCAAATATAGAGTGTAGTGAAAAAAATTTAGTTGATTTTTCTGAAATGGGCTCAGCTCTTTTTAAATCTTTGTTTCCAAATGAAAAAGCCAAGTTAGCATTGTTAAATATTGGCTCAGAAGAAATTAAAGGAACAGAGTTATTAAAAAGCACTTTTACAAAACTTAAACAACTAGATCAGTTTGGAGATTTTGAGTTTCAAGGTTATATTGAGGGCAATCAAATTACCAAAGGTAATTCAAATGTAATTATAACCGATGGTTTCACTGGCAATATAGCGCTTAAAACTGCAGAGGGAACTGCAAATTTTTTAACCAAAACTCTAAAAAAATCTTTATCAGAAAATTTGTTTTCAAAATTTTCTGTAATTTTTTCATATTTTTCATTAAAAAAATTTAAAGATAAGCTCGACCCACGAAAATATAATGGTGCAATATTTCTAGGTTTAACAGGACCTGTTGTTAAAAGCCATGGTGGTACTGATGGATTAGGTTTCTCATATTCTGTTGAGCTGTCTTATAAAATAGCCAAAGGTAATCTTATAAAAAAAATTAAAGAAAATTTATCACACACAAAAAATTTAAATGAAAAGGTATAACATTAGTAAAAATGAAATATTAAAAAAGATAAATCATAACTTGGGTATACCTAATGTTTTTTCAGAGAATATAGTAAATTCAATTTTAGAGATCATTGTAGATGGACTTAATGAAAAAAAAGAAGTTAAAATAACTGGATTCGGCACATTTAGGATTTTAAATAAAAATTCAAGAATTGGGAGAAATCCAAAAACTGGTAAAGAACATTTGATAAAAACAAGAAAATCTGTAGCTTTTTATCCTTCAAAAAAAATAAAAATCAAAATAAATGAATAAAGACAGAAAAGCTTACAAATCAATTGGTGAGGTTGCTAAGGATCTTTCAATTAAGGCACACACATTAAGATTTTGGGAAAAAGAATTTAAACAAATCAAACCACTCACACTTAATGGAAATAGAAGATATTATTCAGAAAAAGATGTAGATATTATTAAAATTATTTATCAATTGTTAAAAAAACAAGGGTATACTATTCCAGGTGTCAAAAAACTATTAAAAGAAAGCTCAGTTAAGCTTGACGATGATTTAGATTTAAGTATAAAGAGAAAAAATTTTAAAAGTTCTTTAAAATTTAAGGCAGAAAAAATAAAAGTTATATTAGATAAAATTAAAAAAATAAAAAATGGCTAAAAAAACCTCAATTAAAGTAAGACTTGTTCCCGAAAGCAAACCAGACAGTGCTTTTTATTATTATGCTAAAAAACCATCAAAAGGCGAAAAAGCAAAAATTAAACTTAAAGTAAAAAAATATAATCCGGTAACAAGAAAACACGAAATTTTTGTTGAAAAAAAACTACCACCTCATAGTAAATAATTTACTTTTTTTTAAAGTTTTTATACTCGTAATTTATAAAACCCTGTATCATTGATTTCCATATTTTTTTAGTAAGTGAAGTATCAATCTTTTTTCTTATTGATTTTCTTCTTATAGTTTTGTGAATTTCTCGAATTCTTTTTCTATCAATTATCTGATTTTTGAATTGCTTATTTTTTAATACCTCGTTTACCAGCAAAATTCTTTTTTTTATTATATCTAGAAGTTTTTCGTCTAACTTATCAAGTTTTTTTCTTATTTTAGTAAGATTATTCTTTTTCATATAGCGACATTTATTATGTTAATAAAAATTTATAAAATATTATATAACAAATCAAATAAAATGATTTTAAACAAAATTGAATATAAAAATTATGTCAATTACTGGCTGGGTTCGCTATTAATTTGCTTGATAGTTATAGTTATTGTTGGTGGACTTACAAGATTAACGGACTCGGGTCTTTCTATAACCAAATGGGAGATAGTTAGTGGCATCTTACCTCCTCTTAGCCAAAACGGATGGAATAGGGTATTTGATTTGTACAAAGAAATTCCTCAGTTCTCATTACTAAATTCAGATATGTCACTTGCTGAATTTAAAATCATTTATTACTGGGAATATATACATAGATTATTGGGCAGATTATTTGGTTTAATGTTTTTAATACCTTTCATTTTTTTTGTATTTAAAAAAGTTTTTAAAAAGGAATTTAATATTAAATTTTTAATATTATTTTTATTAATTCTTTTTCAAGGTTTTATAGGTTGGTATATGGTTAAAAGTGGGTTAATTGAAAATACCACTGTTAGTCATTATCGATTAGCAATTCATTTAAATTTAGCGTTAATATTATTCACCTGTATTTTATGGTATTTTTTAAATATTAAAAATAATACGAATAAATATTTTTTTAATTTCAGTAAAAACAATATTTATATAAAAATATTTATAATATTGATTTTTTTACAAATAACTCTCGGAGCCTTTACATCGGGGCTTGATGCTGGAAATATTTATCAAACTTGGCCATCTATGAATAATAATTTTTTTCCAGACGATGTATTACTGGTAGATCTTTTTTCTTTGAATCTTTTTTCTGAACCATCAATAGTGCAGTTTTTACACAGAAATATCGCATATTTAATTTTTTTATATATGTTAGGAATGAGTTTTTTTTATATTTTCATTAAGAAAGAAAAATATTTATATAATGCACTTTACTTTCTTATAACCATGGTATTTGTTCAAATTATTTTAGGCATTTTTACTTTAATAAGTGGTTTAAATATTTATCTTGCCTCTTTACATCAAATATCTACTACTCTTTTAATTATTTCCTCAATTAATTTCTGTTTTTCTATAAAAAAAGAATAGATCTATAATTGACATAGTAAATAATTACTTGTAATTATGCCTAAGTTTTATGACACCTTTTGCTAAAAAAAAAGAATTAAAAAATAACTGGTACATCGTAAATGCCGAAAACTTAATTGTAGGCAGACTTGCGGCTTATATATCTAAAGTTTTAAGAGGTAAAAACAAAAGTACATACAATCCTCATATTGACAATGGAGATTTTGTTATTGTAACAAATATCGACAAAATAAAATTCACTGGTAAAAAATTTAAAAATAAAAAATATTTTAAACATACAGGTCATCCTGGTGGTATTAAAGAAACAAGACCTTTTAATTTAAAAGAGAAAAATAAATCACAAGATATACTTAAATTTGCAGTTAAGAGAATGTTGCCCGGAGGCCCTTTAGCAAAAAAACAGTTAAGTAAATTAAAAATTTATAATGGGACTAAACATCCGCACGAAATACAAAAACCTGTTGAAATTAAGTTTTCAGAATTAAATAAAAAAAATTATTTTAAAAAACAATGAACCAATCAAATATAGCAACCGATAAAAATAAATCAGAAAAAAAAATTAAATTAGATTTTAAAGACAGCAAATATGCAACAGGGAGAAGAAAACACTCTGTTGCTAGAGTATGGGTAAAAAAAGGATCTGGTAAAATGTATGTAAACGGAAAAAATGCTAATGATTATTTTAAAAGACCAGTTCATCAAATATCTGTTGTAAGACCTCTTAATGAGATTAATGCACCAAATGAATATGATGTTAAATGCAACGTTACAGGTGGAGGCTTATCTGGACAAGCAGGAGCTATTATTCATGGATTATCGAGAGCTTTAATAAGTATTGATTCAAATTTAAAAAAAACACTTAAAAAAAAATAAATTTACCACCAGAGACTCAAGAAAAGTTGAAAGAAAAAAATATGGGCATAAAAAAGCTCGTAGAAGTTTTCAATTTTCTAAACGTTAAATCAATTATTTTCATTCAATTTAAAAGTGATATAAGGAAATTATGTCTTCAAAAAAGATAAATATTGTTATTGCAGGTGCAACAGGTTTTGTTGGGCTGAATCTTATTAAAATTTTATCAAGGCATCCAAAAGTTAATATCAAATATATTTGCGCCCAAAGAAAAATTGGAAAAAAGATTCAATTCTTTGATAAAGAAATTAAAAAAAAACTTCCAAAAATTAGCAAATTAGAAAAAGTTTTGTGGAATAATATTGATGTATTATTTACTTCATTACCTACATGTCAATCTCAAATTTTAGCTAAAAAATTAACTAAATTTAAAAATTTAAAAATAATTGATTTATCTGCCGATTTTAGATTATCCAACAAACATGTTTTCAAAAAATTTTATTTTAATGAGCATAAAGCACCAAATTTGTTAAAGTTCTCATTATATTCTCTAAGTGAATTCGTTAGAAATAAAATAAAAAATTATAAAATTATAGCTTGTCCTGGATGCTATCCAACTTCTATTCAGCTTCCTTTAATTCCATTACTTAAAAAGAATCTAATCAAACAAAATGACATAATAATTGATTCAAAGTCCGGATATTCTGGAGCTGGAAAAAATTTTAAAAAAAAATTTCCACATAAAAATATTTTATCATCTATACATGCATACGGAATATTAAAACACAGGCACACAAGTGAAATTGACCAGGAATTTTCAAAATATTCAAGATTTAAGACTAATTACGTTTTTACCCCTAATTTAATACCAACATTTAGAGGAATGCTCTCTTCAATTTATGTTCAACTTAATAAAAAAGTTACAATAAAAAAAATTCATCTTGAATTAAAAAAATATCACAAAAACAACTTTTTTATTAAAGTATTGCCTTTAAATAAGGATCTTGGAACCGAAAATGTAATCAATACTAATTTCTGTGAAATAAGTATTTGTCAAACAAACCAAAAAAATAGAATTGTAATTTTATCAGCTATAGATAATTTAATTAAAGGAGCTGCTGGTCAGGCAATTCAAAATATGAATATTATTTTTAATTATAAAGAAAACTTAGGATTAAAATGAAATATTTAATATTTATTTTATTTTTTTTTATTTATAGCTGTAATTCATTAAGTAAATCAGAAAAAGTATATATATGTGGCGACCATCCTTGCGTTAATAAAAAGGAAATAAAAGAATATTTTGATAATAATATTTCTATAGAAGTTTACACAATAACATCAAAAAAACAAATTAATGAAAATTTTGATTTAGTTGAACTCAATATGTTAGAAACTGAATTAAAAAAAGGAAACAAAATATTAGTTTCTGATCAGAAAAAAAATCTTAAAAAAGAAATTAATGAAAGAAAAAAGTTAGCAAAGCTTAAAATGAAAAAAATTGAAAAAAATAGAGAGGAACGTGACTTAATAGATAATAAAGAAACAGATATTGATAAAAAAGAAATTTCAACTAAAAAAAGTAAAATTAAAAATAAAAAACCTAAGCAATTTACTTTTATAAGAATTTGTAAAAATTTGGTAGAATGTGATATAGATAAAATAGAAAAAATAGTTATGGATGTTGGAAAACAAAAAGATTTTCCTGATATAGCTAATTAAATCAGATGATAAAAAAAAAAAATTTTAACATAGCATTAGTTGGCCTAGGAAACATTGGCTCAAATCTTTATAAGCATCTTGTCAAAAATAAAGAAAGTATCAAAAAAAAAACCAATTCAAATATATCTATTAAATATGTTTCAGCTAAAAACAGATTTAAAAAAAGAAATATTTCTATACCTAAAAATAAATGGGTAGCTAACTATTTAAATATAGCCAAGAACCCTGATATTGATATAGTTGTTGAATTAATTGGAGGCTCAGAGGGTCCTGCTAAAAAACTTGTTTTTAATTCAATTAAAAACAAAAAACATGTTGTTACAGCCAATAAGTCTTTAATCTCAAAATACGGTGACCAATTATCAAAACTTGCTGAAAAAAATAAAGTTAATTTAGAGTTTGAAGCTGCCGTGGCAGGCGGTGTTCCAATAATCAGAGTAATTAAAGAAGGACTTATAACTAATTCTATTAATAAAATATATGGAATACTAAATGGAACTTCAAATTATATTCTTTCAGAAATGACTAAATCTGATAGTAATTTTAAGGAAGTTTTATTAAGAGCTCAGAAGCTTGGTTATGCAGAAAGTAATCCATCGAATGATATAACCGGTAAAGATGCGTATTCTAAAATACAAATTTTATCTTCTTTGGCTTTTAATTCTTTCATCAATAGGGAAAAAAGTAATGTTGAAGGTATTAGCACAATCGATCAAATTGATATACATAATGCTAAAATTTTGGGATATGTGATCAAGCATTTGGCAATAGCCGAATTAAAAAAAAACAAAGTAATACAAAGGGTTTACCCTTGTATGGTACATAAAAATTCTTATATCAGTAATATTTCCGGTGTATTGAACGCTGTTATTATTGAGGGAAAACCAATTGGCAAATTTACTATTCAAGGTGAAGGTGCAGGACCTGGACCCACAACTTCAGCTTTAGTATCAGATATATGTTCAATAGTTAGGGGAAATATTAAATTTCCATTTTCTATACCAAACAAAAGCAGAAAAAAAATTAAATCTTTAAATATTTCAAACGAAATATTTTCATCATATATAAGATTAGATGTAATTGACAAAACAGGTGTATTATCATCAATTACTAAAATACTCTCAAAAAATAAAATTTCTGTGAAAAGATTGATACAAAATCCATTTAAAAGTAAAAAATTTGCTTCAATTATAATAATATCACATAAAGCAAAAAATTTGAATTTGGTTAAAACGCTTAAGGAATTAGGGAAACAAAAATTTGTAATAAATAAACCAAAATTTTTTAGAATTGAAGAAATTTGAAACCTATAGATCCAAAATTATTAAATAAATTTATAAGAGTTACTGAGAGAGCAGCATTTGGCGCTTCGAAGTTTAGAGGTAAAAACGATAAAATTGCAGCTGATCAAGCAGCTGTAGATGAAATGAGATCAGAGCTAAATAAAATTGATATGAAGGGAAGAGTTGTTATCGGAGAAGGAGAAATGGACGAAGCTCCGATGTTATTTATAGGTGAAAAAATTGGAACAAAAAATGGCGATGAATTAGATATCGCCGTTGACCCTTTAGAAGGTACTAATTTTACTGCAAAAAATTTGCCGAATGCCATTTCTGTTTTGGCAGCAACACCGAAGGGTGGTTTACTATCTGCTCCGGACACTTATATGGAAAAAATTGCCATTGGATCTGGATTTACTAAAAATTTGTTAGATTTAGATAATACAGTTGAAAAAAATATTAGATTACTAGCAGAAGCTAAAAAAACTAAACCAGAAAATATTACAGCTTGTGTATTAAAAAGACCAAGACATGACAAAATAGTTGAGTC
This sequence comes from Candidatus Pelagibacter sp., assembly GCA_002704625.1. The sequence continues at coordinate 2,245 of PAGZ01000044.1, read as the reverse complement.
ATTAAATTCGTTAAATGTTAAAATTAGTTTTATTCAAGATGGTGATGTTATGGGTGTAATTTCAGTAGTTGATCCTAAATCGCCTATCGATATTTATTTAGGTATTGGAGGTGGACCCGAAGGTGTTTTATCTGCTGGTGCTTTAGCATGTATGGGTGGACAAATGCAGACCAGATTAGTTTTGAGTAATGACGAAGAAATTAAAAAAGCAAAAAAACTAGGGATAACACATTTTCGTAAAAAGTATAATATAGAGGATATGATAAAAGGTGATGTAATATTTTGCGCAACTGGAGTCACAGATGGTGAAGTATTGAAAGGAATTAATTTAAAAGATGACAACTTCCAAGCAACATCTTTTGTTCTTCATAAAAGCCAAAACTTTTCCAAAAAAATTACTAATTTGATTAAAAAATGATTGTTAATTCAGTTTTGGGTAAAAGTTGGGTTTCTAAAAATTATAATGAAGAAACGGTAGTTTTTTTAAAAGAAAATTTTAATTTAAGCGAAATAATTTCAAAATTAATTGCAATTAGAAAAATTAAAATTGAAGAGGTTAATCAATTTTTAAATCCAAAAATAAAAAATTTACTACCCAATCCTTTTGTACTTAAAGATATGGCAAAAACTGTCGAAAGAACAATTTTTGCGATAGAAAATAATCAAAAAATTGGAATATTTGGTGATTACGATGTTGATGGAGCTACATCAACAGCAATTATTGGCAAATATTTTAAAGAGATAAATCAAAAAATTGAAATTTACATTCCTGATAGAAAAACCGAGGGTTATGGACCTAGCAAAAAAGGTTTTGAAAAATTAATTTTATCAGGTTCAAACATAATTTTTACGGTTGATTGTGGAACAATGTCTTTTGACGTAATCAACTTTTCAAAAAAAAAAGATATTGACGTAATAGTTCTTGACCATCATCAATCAGAACTAAAACTTCCAGACGCACATTCAATTGTAAATCCAAATAGATTTGATGATGAATCGAATTTAAATTATTTGTGCGCAGCAGGTGTTTGTTTTATGTTTTTGATTGCTTTAAACAAAAAATTAAGAGATTTAAATTGGTTTAAAAAAAACAATATAATTGAACCAGATTTAATTAAATATCTTGATCTAGTTTCCCTAGGTACTGTTTGTGATGTTGTTCCTTTAGTAGGATTAAACAGAGCTATAGTTAGTCAAGGTCTTGAAATTTTAAAAAGAAAATCAAATTTAGGATTAAAAACTCTTAAAAATATTTGTGGAATTGAAAATCAACTAACGGCCTATGATCTTGGTTACAAATTAGGACCAAGAATAAATGCTGGTGGCAGAGTTGGCAAATGTTCTCATGGCGCAAACTTGCTTTTAAGTGTTGACTCAAAAGAGATATTTAAAATTGCAATGGAATTAGAAAATTTTAATAAAGAGAGAAAAGTTATTGAAAATAATTTATTAAAAAAAAATTGATGAAAAAATTTCTATAAATGATTCCGACCCAGTTATTATTTTAGCCGGTCATAATTGGCATGGCGGTATTATTGGCATCATAGCTTCTAGATTAAAAGAAAAATATAATAAACCTACAATTATAATTTCAGTTGAAAATGGTTTAGGACGTGCTTCAGCCAGGTCAGTTTTTGGTTTTGATATTGGAAAAATAATAATAAATGGTGTTCAGAGTAAAATTTTAAAAAAAGGGGGTGGTCATAAAATGGCAGGTGGTTTCACTATTGAAGAAAATAAAATACAAGAATTTAAAGATTTCATTATAAAAAAATTTAAAAAAATTCAAAAAAATCTTATTAAGTCAAACAATCTATTCTTTGATGCCAAAATTTCCCCATCAGCTCTAAATGAAGAATTTTTTTCAGAAATAAACTCACTTTCACCTTTTGGATCAGGCAACCCCGAACCAAGATTTGTTATTGAAGACTTAGAATTATTAAAATCGTCAATTGTGGGTGAAAAACATATAAAATCGTTATTAAGTGCTAAAGATGGTTCTGTTGTAAAAAGTGTCACATTTAATGCTGTTAAAACTGATTTAGAAACTTATTTGTTATCAAAAAAACGAAAAAAAATTAATATTTTTGGAAAATTAAGTCTTAATGAATGGAAAGGTCAGAAAAAAGTAGAGTTTATTATCGACGATATTTCTGTTAATAAGACAATCAATAATTCGGTCCCATCGTCTAACGGTTAGGACAGATGGTTTTCAATCATCTAATCGGGGTTCGATTCCCCGTGG
>PAGZ01000043.1 GCA_002704625.1 Candidatus Pelagibacter sp. | reverse complement strand
GTTCTTCCTATAGAGCCGTGGTAGACCACCACGTTGATAGGCTGGATGTGGAAGCGCAGTAATGCGTGTAGCTGACCAGTACTAATAGCTCGATTGGCTTGATTAATGCACTGAAAAAAATTTTTGTTTAAAATTTTTTTTATGAAAATAGTTAAAAATAAATCTCGTATTAAAAGCAAATTTTTGGAAAAGGAAATAGTTAAAGATTTTAAAGGTATTACCAAGAATAGATCAATAAAAATGGGTTTTCTAAAAAAATATGCCCATACAAGTCTATTTGTATCAAAGTGACTGGAAAGATTATTCCTTATCTAAAATCAAAATCATGAATTTATTTCCTCTAAGAAAAGTTTAGTGCTACAAATATTAAAAAGCGTTTGTGTAGACGAGTCCTCAAACAAATTCTTAGAGTCTTTTTTAAAATTGGTTAAAAAATATTTTTTATTTAAATAATTATAAATTGGATTTTTGCTATCTTTATCAAAAAACCATTCCCTAAAAGATTTGTCATTAAAAGAGAAGATAGAACTAAAAGAGGCATTGAAACCTTTCTTCTCTCTGTTTAACCTTATTCTTTCAGGTATTATATTTTTTGAACTTTCTCTTAAAAGATATTTATTAAATGAATTTTTCATTAAATATTTTGTGGGAAATTTGAATGAAGTTTCTACAAGATCCCTATTAAGAAATGGCGACCTATTTTCAATTGAATAATACATTGAATTCAAATCATCCTCTGTTAAAGCCAAGGGGATTGTTTGATACAAGAGTTCATTTATTAATTTGTTACGTAAAAGATTTTTAAGAAAGTATTTTTCTTTATACATTTCAATTTTTTTAAAATTTAAATACTTCTCATCAATTAATGAAAAATAACTTTTTAAATTTTTTCTTTTTAAACTTTTGTATTCTTTATTTCTTATTAGTGGCAGAATATTTTTTTCCCATTCTTTCTTAAAGGTTGCTTTAAATACTTTATTTTTTATAGAATTATAATAAAGATTGTAATGATGATAGTAGCCTGCAAAAAGTTCATCAGCCCCATTACCAGTTACGCAGACTTTTACTCCATCATCTTTCATTTTTTTATAAATGAGTGACTGAATATAAAGGCTTATCGTAGAAATGGGCTTATCATGGTAATTAATAAGTTTCCTTAGATTAGAAAGATTTTTTGTTTTATTTGTTAAATAGATTTTGCAATTTTTAATATTGTTTTTAGAAACTACTAAGTCAATTAAATTTTCCTCATCATACTTTTTACTATTTTTATCTATTATTGAGTAAGTATTAATTTTTTTATTTAAAAATTTTGTTATGTAACCAAGCACATAATTTGAGTCGATACCACCGCTTAAAGACAGTCCAATTTTTAAATCAGTATCACATATTAACTTAATTTTTTGTTGAAAATTAGTTTGTATTGCATCTTTACATTCGTCAATAGACTGTTCTTGTTCATTAATTTTAGGTTTCCAATAACGAATTTTTTTAAGTGAAAAATCATTTTTTAATAAATAATTAGTTCCTGGTTCAACTTTAAATATATTCTTGAAAAAACTTTCTTTTTCTTGTTCTAATGATTTGTAACCGAACTTTAAAAATTTCAAAATTTTCTTGTCATTTAATTTTTTGTAGTTGCCTAGTAGCGATCTTATGAATTTAGTTTCAGAAGCAAAAAAAAATTCATTAGGTTGTCTATAGATATATAAAGGTTTTTCACCTAATCTATCTCTTGAAACAAAAAGATGTTTTTTTTGATTATCGTATAATGCAAATGCCCACATCCCCTCAAAATAATTAACACAATTAGTGCCAAAAATTTTATACATTTTTAAAATTAATTCAGTATCTGATTGAGTTTTAAGTTTAATACCGTTCTCAAGAATCTTACTTCTTATTTTATCTATATTATATATTTCCCCATTGTAAACTATAGTAAGATTCTCATCTCTCATAGGTTGATTTGATCTTGGGTTACGATCAACAATTTTAAGTCTTGAGCTCAGCAAATAAATGTTATTCTTGCCTGATCTAATTAATTTGTACCCCTGGTGATCGGGTCCTCTATTTTTCATTTCAACTAACGTTTTGGCAATAATCTTCTCTGGTAATCTTTTTCCCCCAATATAACCGCTAAGACCACACATAATTATAATAAATCAGTCCTTTTTACTAAAAAACCATCTTTGACCGATTTTTTTAATTTTTTTCCTAATATTTTTTTTACATCATTTGCATAAAAATGTTTTGCTGGTCTTGCAAAACTCAGGTCAGTAATTTTAATTTTATGATTTTTACTAAGATCCCGGGAAAAAATAACTCCCTTTGAAAGTATTTTTTTATCATTTTTGGAGTTTAATTTAACTTCTTTATCATACTTTCCTAATAATTTATTAAATAAGTTACCCAGCCTTATTAGTCTTTTTACATCTAATTTATCCAAAGATAATTGATGATCTCTAAATTTTCTTTTTTTATTATCTGTGAAATGAAATTCTATAACTTTTGCACCGAGACAAATTGCAGAAAGGCATGCGTTTATATCAATTACATGATTAGAATAACCAACATTTAAATTAAAATTGTCCTTTAAAAAAGTTATACTTTTGATATTTGCATCGTCCTCTTTTACAGGGTAATTTGATACACAGTGTAAGAGAACTAGTTTTTTATTTATACCACTTTTGTACTTTTTTTTAATTATTTTTATAGCTCTTTTTATTTCGCTTAAATTAGAAATTCCAGTTGATAAAATTATTTTCAAATTCTTTTTTAAAATTTCTTTTAAGAGAAAATCAAAATTTAAATCACCACTTGCTATCTTAACAACATTGGAATTCTTTTTTACAAAACTTAACCAGTCATGTGATAGCGGTGTGAACAAGTAAGGTATCTTTAGTTTTTTACAATATTTTATGATTTGATTAAACTTAGCTTCACTTATGAAAAATTTTTTTATCCTTTTAAATTTTTCCTCTTCTTTTGAAACGTAGAATTTTGGGCTGTAACATTGAAATTTTACAACATCAGCTCCAGAATTTTTAGCATCCTTGATTAACTTTTTACATCTTACAATACTGCCCTCATGATTTACACCGATTTCGGCTACATAAAGAATTTCTTTATTAATATTTTTATTAAAAAGTTTCATCTAAATTTAAATTACACCAATCCTTTTTAGGTTAAACAAATTGCTGTCCTTAGTATTAACCCCTTGCTTTGCTGAAGGGCAAATTATAACACCATTTTTTTTCAAAAATTTAATTTCTCTTTTTCCAAATGTACCTCTAACTCCTTCTGGGTAGCTATAATGCACTATTGAACCCTTTATTTTTTTTTTCATTCCATCTAAAGAAATTTTAATTTCATTTTGTAATTGTTTTTTATTTAGATAACTTAAAATATGGTGCTTTTTAGAATGCCCTCCAATCGTGAATAATTCATTATTATAAATTCTTTTTACATGCTTCCATTCCATCTTTTTGAATAAAGAAAAATTTAGTTTTTTATAATTCTTTTCAAAGTTCAATTTTCTAGCAAAAAAATCAGTAAATTTATAAGGATCAATTGTTTTTGATGCTTTTAATTTTTTTCTGATTTTAATTAAAAGATCAATTTTAGAAACAATCGTATTTTTAAATTTCAAATTCCCAATAGGAGATGTAAAATTACCTTTTTTTGATTTCTCTAAAATATACTCTAACTGATCAGTCCAACTTGCTAAACCCTCGTTAACAAAATCATATGTAATATAAAAAACAGCAGGTAGCTTCATTTTGGTTAAAATTGGAATTGCTACACTAAAATTATTATAAAAACCATCATCAAAAGATATCGCATATGAATAATCATCAAAATTAATATTATTTTTAATCCTATAATGCACTTCATTAATAGAAATACATTTTCCTTTTTTACTTAATTTTTTTAAAACCATTTTAAAATAATTTTCATGTAGGTGTTTACGAGTATAATTCACAAGTTTATAATTGTTATTTTTATATACACCATGAAATAAAAAAATCGTGCATTTTTGTTTTTTTAAATATTTAGAATAATCTTTTTTCATTTTTTTAATCTGACTCTCAAGTTCTCTTTAAGCACAGCTGGCATAAATGAATAATATCTTCCTAAAGATTTTTGCCTAGTTAAAATAATTTTTCTACCTTTTTTAATATTATTAATAAACTTTATTGCAAATTTAATGCACAAATCCGTATTTTTCTTTCTAAGTTCATAAATTTTTGTGTTGGAATTAATTTTAATCTTTTTTCTGTAAACTATTTTGCCAGTATCAAGTTTTTGTTTGACCTGATGAAGGCAGGTTTCAATAGCACCAAAATCTTTGTGGTATAAAGCCCAGTAATGAGAATCTAAACCTCTATACTTTTCTGGATTACCACCATGAAAGTTAAAAATTTTATTAATATATTTTTTATAGATTTTCAGATTTATTTTGCCAGTGCCAAAAAGTAAAATAAATTTAACCTTTTTTCTTAAAAGAAAATTAAGAACTTTTTTTGAATTTATATCATAAAAATAATTTACTTTTGAATCAAAATTTGGCTTTGATTTTGCGAACCATATTTTTTTCTCAAAATTTTCTCTTTGCCTTTCAAAAAAAACTTTGCTTTTAAAATTTGGATTTATTATTTTTTTTTCAACAATACAAATGATATCTCTATTTTTTTTAAAAATTTCATTAACGAAGTGCACGTGATGTAACGTTTTTGTTGTGAGTATTGCAATCATAAAATTTTAATTTTATTTGAAAAATTTATTTCAGGAACAATTTTTTTTATTTCAATACTTTTTGATTTACATTTTATAAATATTTGCTTTTCGTTACCTAATTTAAAAAGTTCACCATTTTTAATTTTTGGGTTAAAATTTGTCATTTTGCATTCTAACAGCCGATATTTTTTTCTTTTTATAAAAAAAAAAGCACCTTTGTAGGGTGTTGATTGAGATCTCACCAAATTAAAAACTTCTAAATTTTTTTGATTAAAGTTAATTAATGCATCTTTATCATATCTTTGATGAAAATAACTTTTAGATGAAGGTTGTTTGATCATAGGTTTATTTTGAAGAATATTTTTAATTGCTTTTAGAGTGAGGTTCAAGAATAGTTTATTAGCCTTTTTTTGTATGTTCATTATATTATCTTTTTTTAAATTTTCAAATTCCGATTTACATACAATTTTTCCTTGGTCTAATTTATTATTTATTTTTATAACTGAAATCCCAATTTTTTTTTCATCATTTAAAATTTGCCAAACCAGAGGAGACCCACCTCTATATTTAGGGAGTTTACCAGCATGCAGATTTATTATCCCATATTTTGAAATATTAAAAAACTTTTTACTAAAGATATGGGGAAACCCCGCCGATATAATAAGGTCAAATTTTTTTTTATATATGAAATTGAAAAAATGCTTACTTTTTAAGTTGTTTATTATTTTTAATTTATTTTCATCAATTTTATTAATTATTCTTTTGTTCAAGAATTTTCTAGTAACAATATTAAAAACTTCAAAGCCTTTGTTAGACAAAAATTTAGAGAGATTTAGTCCTCTATAATTGTTATAAAAAATAAGTACTTTTTGGATTTTTTGCGTTTTTTTATGAGATAGTGCCATGGATTTATATTGCTCTATTAATTACTAATCTTATTTGTTGCTTTATAAGTAAAAAAGATTATGTTCATAATTTGAACGTTGTCAATATATTTGATATACAAATGATCAAAGCAAAAGGCGTAATATGAAAATTGATATAGGAAAAAATTATTCGAAATTTCAAAGAATATTCGATGAAGAAAAAGTTTCAGATACCATGTTTTTGATTGCAAAAAAAATTAAAGGATAAATATATTGTCAAAGAAACCAACAGTTGCAATTATTGGATTAGGTTATGTAGGTCTGCCATTTCTAAGACTTTTATGCTTAAAAAAATTTAATGTTTTTGGATTTGATATTGACGAGGACAAAATTAGACTTTTAAAAAAAAATGAAAGCTACATATCAGATATCAAAAATAATCAACTAAGAGTGGTAGAAAAAGATAAATTATTTTCTATGAAAAAAATAGAAAAAATAAAAGAATCAGATTTTATAATTTTATGCCTTCCGACACCCTTAGATAAAAGAAAAAGACCAGATATGTCGAAAATTATAAAGGCTTTTAATACTATGAAACCTTTTCTCAAAAAAAAACAAACCATCATACTTGAAAGTACTGTATATCCTGGAGCGACAAGAAATATTTTTTCTCCATTTATTTCAAAGAAATTTAAAATAGGTAAAAATTTTTTTATTGGGTATTCCTCAGAAAGGATTAGTCCCGGACAGACTGATGTTAAACATTATAAATTCTCTTTTGAAAATACTACCAAGGTAATAAGTGGTTATGACACAAACTCTCTTAAAAAGATAAGAGGATTATATAGATTAATTTTTAAAAGTCTTTTTTCTGCCGACACTTTAGAAGTAGCTGAAATGTCAAAACTAGTCGAAAATTCTTATAGGTCTGTGAATATAGGTCTGGTAAACGAGTTAAAAGTGATATGTAAAAAAATGAGAATAAATATAAATAAAGTTATAGAAACCGCTGGCACCAAACCATTTGGTTACAACAGGTTTTATCCCGGACCAGGAGTAGGAGGACACTGCATACCAATTGACCCAATTTTTCTTAAGTGGTCAGCCCAAAATTTTGGTGTTAACGCAAAATTTATAAGTTTAGCAAGATCAACAAATTTGAAAATAACTGACTGGGTTTTAAGGGAGATCTGTAATAATGAACCTAGAACAAAGAACTTAAAATATAAAAAAAAAATTTTATTAATAGGATTAGCTTACAAAGCTGATGTGAACGATTTAAGAGAAAGCCCATCTGTAAAAATATTTAAATATTTGTTAAAATATAAAAACTTAGTTCATTATCATGATAACAAAATAAATAATTTTAAAATCAATAAAAAAACTTATAATTCAGTAAATTTAAGTAATATAAATAGATACGACTATGTCATCATTGGCACTAATCATAGCGATCTTAATAAAAATTTTATATTGAAGAATTCAAAAAAAATATTTGATACCAGGGGACTATTTTCAAAAATAAGTTCCAGAAAGGTAGTTTCAATTTAAATATCCCATGATTAATTTTGCCAAACCAATAGTTAACCAAAAATCTCTATTAAAAATAAAAAAAATTTTTAAGACTGGTCATTTTGTTCATGGCGAATTTACAAGTCAATTTGAAAATAATTTATCAAAATTTTTTAATTTAAAAAATAAACAAATACTGACCACAGCTTCTTGTACAGCATCATTACATTTATTTTATCTTTGTTTAGGATTAAAAAAAAATGATGAAGTCATAATGTCTGCTCAAACTCATGTTGCAACTGCTCATGCCGTCGAAATATGTGGAGCCAAACCTGTTTTTATTGATTGTGAATTGGATACAGGAAATATTGACACAAACAAGATACAAAGAAAAATAAATTCAAAAACGATTTGTATATGTATTACTCATTTTATGGGCAAACCAACGAATATGAAAAAAATCCTTCAAATTGCAAAAAAAAATAACTTGAAAGTAGTTGAGGATACAGCTTTATCTATCGGAGCGAAAATCAACAATAAATTCTGTGGAACATTTGGTGATGCAGGAGCATTTTCATTTCATCCTGTTAAAATTATTACAACTGGTGAAGGCGGGGCAATAATAATCAAAGACAAAAAAATATTTAATAAACTACGCTCAGTTAAATCTTTTGGTTATGATATAGCATCACCCAAAGATAGGAAAATACCAGGTAATTATAATATTGATCATCTTGGCCTGAATTATAGAATGAGTGAAATTGAGTCAGCAATTGGAATTGATGAACTCAAAAATATTAAAAATAAAATTATTTCAAGGAAAAAAAATTTCCATTTATTGATGTCCAATATAAAAGAATGTAAAAATTTTAAAATTTTAAATACTCAGAGTGAACCAAATTATCAGTCGAGTTACTATGCTTTAACTATTATTCTTAATAGCGATTCAAAAAATTTTAGAAACAATGTAATATTAAATCTTAAAAAAGATGGAATACAAACCAGCATTTATTATCCCCATCCGGTACCTTTATTAAATTATTATAGAAAAAAGTATAAAAGTAATAAAAATAATTACAAAAACGCGAGCAAGATAGCCTATAATTCTATTTCTTTTCCTGTTGGGCCGCATGTTACAAAAAAAAACATTATGTACATGGCATATAAAATAAAAGAGATGATCGGTTAAAATATGAATAAATTTGATTTAGGAATTATAGGATTGGGATTAACAGGTAAAGAACATTTGAGTTTTTATTTAAAAAAAAAAGATATAAACAAAATTTACGTTTCAGATATTAAGAAAATAAAAAAAAACCAAAAACTTTATAAAATCGATAAAAAATTATCAGAATTTTCTAATTCCAAAAACAATAAAATACTTTCAATAAGCAATTATGACAAAGATCATGCAAAGCTGATTTTAAAAAACTATTCTAAAAGCCATATTTTCGTAGAAAAGCCAATGTGTAGAACTATTAAGGATTTAAAAGATATTCATAAAATTGTTAAAAAAAATAAATTTAAAAATCTCCTCTATTCTAATTTAGTTTTGAGATCAGCAAAAGTTTTCAATAAAGTAATAAAACAAATTAGATCTGGAAAATTTGGAAAAATTTATTATTTTGAAGGTGATTATTTATATGGAAGATTAAATAAGATTATTCAGGGTTGGAGAGGCTTAGACCAAAACTATAGTGTTTTTCTTGGAGGAGGAATTCATATGGTAGATTTAATGATAAGATTTCTAAATGAACTGCCAATCAGTGTTACAAGTCAATCTAACAAAATAGTAACTAGAAACAATAAATTTAAATTTAAGGATTTTGTTCAAAGCACATACTTTTTTAAAAATGGTGCATTAGGTAAAATTACAGCCAACTTTGGTTGTGTCCATAAACATCAACATGTTTTAAAAGTCTATGGAACAAAAAAAACATTTATATATGACGATATGGGAGCAAGAATATCAAATAAAAGAGACCCACATAAAAGCAATCATATTATTTTAAACAAAAAACTATATAAAGGAAAAGATTGTTTGCTACCTGAAGTCTTAACAAAATTACAAACTCAAAGAAATTTTAAAAAAGAGGTTTATAATGAACTTAATTTAATATCTGCGTCAATACATGCGGATATTTCATCAAAACGAAAAAAAAAAATTAAAATAAAATATTTAAAATGAAAAAAAAGAAAATTTTATTAGTAGGGGGTTGTGGTTTTATAGGTCACAATTTAGCAATTTATCTTAAAAGGAGAGAACACAATATTTTAGTAATTGACAATTTTAAAATAAATAATCTTGAATTTGTGAAAAATCATTTAAAAGACAAAAAAAAACAAATACTTTATAGATCTTTTATCAATGAGAGAATTAAGCTTTTAGAAAATTACAACATACCAATTAAAAAAATTGATGCTACAAATAAACAGCAATTAATGAAAGCTGTAAAAATTTACAAACCTGATATTTTAATTCATCTGGCCGCAGTATCTCATGATGGCAGATCAAATCAGAATCCAGAATTGGCCTATCAAAATAGTTTTAGAACACTATTTAATTCGCTAGAAAGTGTAAAATCTTTAAAAAAAACACACTTTATCTTCTTGTCATCAAGTATGGTCTATGGAAATTTTAAAAAAACTATAGTTCATGAGAATGAAAAATGTAGGCCAATAGGCCTGTATGGTTCTTTAAAGTTATCAGGAGAATTATTGGTTAAATCATTCACAAATGTATTTTCAATTAAACATACAATTATTAGACCTTCAGCTTTATATGGCGAAAGGTGTATAAGTAATAGAGTAATACAAATTTTTCTCGAAAACGCATTTCAGAAAAAAAGAATTATAATCAATGGTAATGGAAAAGAGAAACTAGATTTTACTTATATAGATGATTTGTGTCAGGGTATCTTTAAAATTATCCAGAATACAAATAAATCTGCAAACCAAACTTTTAATTTAACTTACGGATCTGCCAAGTCAATTCTGGATTTAAAAAAATTAATATTAAATAAATTTCAAAAACAAAAGTTTACAAATGTTAAAAGGAATAATTTAATGGCTATAAGAGGTACATTGTCTATCAAAAAAGCAAAGAAAATGATTAATTACAATCCCAAATATGGCATTGCTAACGGATTTGAAAAGTATTATCAATGGTATAAAAATTTTTATGGAACAGAAAGAACTAAATAAAGATAATCGAATTCATAATAAAAAAGAAATCTTATCTGCATCTGTTGTTAAAAAAAACTCGCGTGTAGATACAGAGAAGATCCTTTATGATGAACTATTCCCGAAGTTTGGAAAAAGATTTCTTGATTACAGAAAAAAATATGAAAATTATTTAAAAGACGAAGGTCATAATACTCTCCCGGATTATCCAATTTCAGTAATTTTGGAACTTGTAAATAGATGTGATTTAGAATGTACAATGTGTTACCAAGGATTTAGAAATGATGCAAAAAAATATACACTACAGCTCAATGATCTAGAAAAAATTTTCTCAGATTTTAAAAAAAACAAACTCGATGCTTTGTTGCTAAGTGCATCAGAACCACTTCTTTATAAAAATTTTGATAAAGTTTTGAAAATGGCTGATGATGCAAAAATTATGGATCAATTTTTGTTTACAAATGGCAAGCTTCTAAACGAAAAAAATAGTGAAATAATTTTAAATAGTTCTTTGACGAGATTATTTATATCTATGGATGCAGCTTCAGAAGAAACATATAACAAAGTTAGAATACCTGTGAATAAAAAAATTCTAAATACTAGAAGATTAGAATTAATAGAAAAAAATGTTAAAAATTTTGTTAAACTTAGAAATTCAATGAATAAAACATTACCTCTAGTTAGAACTTCTTTTGTAGCTCTTGAGCAAAACGCTCATGAGGTTGAAACTTTTATCGATAAATGGATTGATATTGTAGACACTGTAGAAATTCAAAGAGAAAATTCAATCGATTTTTATGATGATCTCAAATCAAACAAAGATGTTAAAAGCAAACGATTGCTTACAAAGTATAATTGCAATCAACCTTGGGGACAGGTAACAATCCACTCCGATGGCTATGTCGGTCCGTGTTGTAACACTGTAGGAAGAAATTTACCGGTTGGAAATGTTCTTAAAACAAGTTTAAAAGATATTTGGCATGGTATTAATATGAACAAAGTTAGGGATGGTTTCAAAAATAATAATCCAAATAAAATATGTCAGCTTTGTATAGAAAATGAAAAATATAATATTTAATTTAGTATCTTTGCTACCTTCACCAAGTCTTTAAATTTAAATTTATTTTCTTTTCTTAATTTTCTTAATTTTATGTAAATTTTCGTTAAATATTTTAAGTCTTTAGGTCTATCAATCGCAAAATTATATTTCCTTAAAGATCTTTTAAGGTAAAAATTTTTAATGATAAATTTATTTGGATTTTTGTAAATAAATGGAGTTACATGTTCTTTGTCATGCTTGCTTTTGGCAAATAAATAAACATTTTTTAACGTTTTATAGTTAAATATTTCTACACTCATGCCTTTAGGATAAGTTGGTCTAAACAAGTTTGTAACCACATCAAATTTTCCCTTATTAAAAATTTTACAAAATTTATCTATTATTTTGGGATCTATAAAAGGTGAGTCTGCAGAAATTCTAACTATATTTTTAATTTTAAATTTATTTGCAGACAAATAAAATCTCTTAAGAACATTCTTTTCAGGACCAAAAAAATAATTGCAGTTATTATCTTTGGCTATTTTTATAATTTTACTATTAGTTTTATTAATAGTACTTGCTATTATAATTTTATTTCTAAATTTAATTTTTTTAACTCGTTTTAAGACATGTTCAAGAACAGTAATTTTTTCAATTTTTTTAAAAATTTTATTTGGAAAGCGTTTTGATGTAGCCCTTGCTTGGATAATTATTCCTAAATTATTCATTGTTTATAAAAGAGACTTTTTTAAATTATTGAAAGCATCGTCTTTTTTATAGTAAATATTTTCAATATTTCTTATTTTTTTGGAAAATGTTTTGTAATTCATTTTTAAAATACTAGTTAAAGATTTTTCAAAAGATTCATAATCATAATTATTAAGACACATTGGACCATTAAACGGGAATTTTGCTTCTTTAATAAAATTACACCACAATATTTTTTTTCGGAAAGCAAAAGACTCTCTAAGTAAACTAGATGTACAACCTATAATGACATCACTTTGAATAATATTTTTATATGTACCAAATTTTAATTTGTTATTAAAACTAATTCTAAACTTATTATTTTTCAAATTATATCTATAAAATCTTTGCTCTATAAATCTAAAATTAGATCTAACATCATGTTTACCTGAAAATATTATTTTTTTTTTAAACTTTTTTGCGAATTTCAAGCAATGTTCAGCGACTAGTGCAACTTTTTTATCTATATTTTTTGAATTTAAATCACCTCCACCTATTTCAAGGTCAGGCTCAGAAATTAAACAAATATCATATATCTTTTTATCTTTGACTTTGTTTTTTAAATAATTTTTCGCCATTATAGATCTGATCGATCCCATTGGAATTATATTTTTATTTAAACTTGAATTTCGGAAAATTTTTTTTTCAAAATTACTGAATGTAAAATAATTGTTTAAGAATCTAAACTTCCGAATTTCAGGATCATTATCGTACCTATGAGCATTTTGGATTGCTATAAAATTTATTTTTTTATTTTTTAATATTTTTGCCTGTAAAAAAAAATCAATTGAGTTATCGGTAATTGTAATAATATTCTTAGGTTCAATTATAATAATTAGAGCAGAAATATAATTTACTTTTATGCTATTTTTAAAAAAGTTTTTTAATATATAGCTAATTATTTTTATTGTAATAAAAATCTCATTTATGTTTTCAATTCTAGATTTAAGTATAAAATAATTTTTTTTAATAAAGATCTTTTCAGAAACATTTAATTGTTCATCATCAAAAAGGATATTTTTCTTAGGGGGAGGGTTCGAAAATACAAATTTAGATTTTATAATTAATTGACAAAAAAGAATAATTTTTCTTAATTTTGAAAAAATAAAAATAATTATGCTTTGTTTAAATATACTTTTTGGTAGTATAAAATATCTTGGTTTATAAAAAAAATCCTTTAAATATTGATGTATCGTAATTTTCTTTCCAATTTTTAAATCTAAAAGTTGAATAGCGGTCTGTCTATCTGCCATATAATTCATTGTCCTTGACAATGTTCAATAAATGAACATTATAGATGTATGAAAGATTTTAATCAACAAGAATTTAATTTGTTAAGAAAGATTTCCAAAAAACCTGAGTCTTCCCAAAGAGAACTTGCCTCTAAAATGGATGTAAGTCTTGGAAAACTAAATTATCTTCTTAATGAGCTCAAGTTAAAAGGCCTTATTAAAATCAAAAACTTTAAAAGACACCCAAATAAAACTGGCTATCTTTATCTACTAACCCCAAGAGGAATAGCTGAAAAAACAAAAATAACCTTAAACTTTATGAAAAGAAAGCTTCAAGAATATGATGAGTTAAAAAAAGAAGTTGAAAATATAAATAAAAAACAAAAAAGAATAAAATAACTATGTGGATAGTAGTATCAACAAATAATATTAATCTATTGCGTTCTGAAATTAAAAAAAAAATTTCAGATATTAAGTTTTATTATCCCAAAATAAGATCCTCTAAAAATGGTTGCGAAAAAAATATTCTTGGTAATTATGTATTTTGTTATAGTAAAAATTTTTGTGAGGAAAATACTTCAATTTTTAATCTTAAATTTGTCAAAGGTTTAAAGAAAATTTTATTCTCTAAAAAAAAGTTTAATAATGAAGTTCTCAATTTTATTAATTACTGCAAATCACATGAAGACCAAAATGGTTTTTTAAAAAACACTTTTTTTAAAGAAGATATTTGTGATGAAGGTAAATTTTTAAACGGACCTTTTTCAAATTATATATTTAGTTTAATTAAAAAAGAAAAAAGAAAAATACAAGTATTGGTTGGTGCAATTAAAGTTTCGATATCAGATAAAGGAAAATTTAATTACTCAACTATATAAAAAATGACAAACCCATATCACATTCATAAGTTGGATGAGTGCGGAGCTATGTCTAAATATTAATCAATAATCCCAAGACCCAATTAATTTATTTGAAACTATGAATGTGTTTTCTAAAGTCCATCCAATCTTAAGCGGAAAAGATAGGACAAAATTCAATATGATTATTCTACTAAATTTCGTAATATTTTTTTTAGAATTTATTAGTTTAGCTTCTATTCCTTTATTTGTTAGCATTATTATAGACCCGTCTCTTTTACTAAACAAAATTAATGAATTTTTTACAATAGATATCATTCCCAAATTCAGCAATAAAATTTTAATTTCAATAGGTGCAATATTTGTTATATCAACATTTTTATTTAAAAACTCATTTCTAATATTTCACACTTATCTTCAAGGAAAATTCTTTAAGAATTTAAAGATTGATATAGCCACTAAATTATTTACCTATTATACAAATTCTCCTTATTTATTTCATCTTACAAAGAATCCATCAGAACTTTCTAGAAATGTTTCGAGTGAAATACAAAATGCCTATGGATACATGTTTCATTTAATAGCATTTACAAGAGAGAGCTTAACCATATTGGTAATTTTCTCTCTTTTGTTAATTGTTAATCCCCTCATAACTTTTTTTACTTCTATATTTTTTTGTATGTTAATAATAATTTATTTAAAAAAAGTTAAACCCTTAATAAGAAAAAGAGCGATTCAAAATCAAGATCTACAAAAGAGTATTACGCAAACTGTCTATGAAACTTTTGGAGCAATCAAGGATTTAAAAATTTTATCTAAAGAAAATGAAATTCGGGAACATTTCAAAAATAAAATAGATAATTTGGAGGATAACACCTATTTTTTTTCATTTTACGAAAAATATCCAAGAATTTTTTTAGAGCTGATATCGATAATTACAATCATTTTGGCATCTTTAATATACTTATCTTTAAACCCAAATTTTATAAATATTATTCCAATTTTGACACTTCTAGTAATATCATTTGTTAGATTTATACCTGCTTTTGGAGCAATAACTTTGAGTATAACTTATATGAAAAATTTTGAGCCAAGTATAGAGCTCATCAATAAAGAAATATCTAAAATTGGTTCAAGCACAATCAACTCAACAGAGATTAAAAACAAAGTTAATAAAAATTTAAAATTTACAAATAAAAAAGACTTTCTTTTATTGGACAATATCTCATTTTCGTATCCAGATAGTGAAATCTTCCCAATTAAAAATATTAACCTAAGTATTGATGAAAATAGCAAAGTTGGAATAACAGGGAAAACGGGGGCAGGAAAAAGCACTTTGTTTCATTTGATGCTAGGTTTGCTAACTCCAAAAAGTGGAAATATTTTTTATAAAGGACAAAATATATTTAACAATTTAGAAAAATGGAGAAAAGAAATCGGGTATATATCTCAAAATGTTTATTTACTAGACTCTACAATAAAAAAAAATATTGCCTTTAATTTTCTTGATGAGCCCGTTGACGAAAAAAAAATTATTAAGGCAATTGAAATCGCAGATTTAAAAGAAAAAATTTCATATTTACCAAATGGAGTTAATACCAAAGTTGGTACCGATGGTCTAAAACTATCTGGTGGAGAAAGACAAAGAATAGCATTAGCAAGAGCAGTATACAGAGAACCAAATATTTTTTTTATGGATGAGTCTACTAGCGCATTAGACTCAAAAACAGAAGAGACAATTATTCAGAATATAAAAAATAACTTTAAACATAAAACAATGATTATGATTGCCCATAGACAAAGTACTATCAAGTCGTGTGATAAAATTTTAAATTTAAAAGACGGAAAAATTTCTTAAAAAAATATGACAAAGAAAATTTTATTAATTGGTTTACCAGGATCAGGTAAGACAACTCTAGCTAAAAAGTTAAAATTTATTCTTAAAGCAGATTGGTTAAATGCAGATAGAGTAAGAACTAAGTATAAAGATTGGGATTTTTCTAAACCTGGAGTTTTGAGACAGGCAAAAAGAATGAGACTTCTAGCAAAAAAAAGTAAAAAAAAATTTGTTATAGCAGATTTTGTTTGTCCATACGAAAAAGGAAGAAAAGTATTTAGTCCCGACTACCTAATCTGGATGGATACTATTAAAAAAGGAAGATACCCGACTTTTGACAAAACATTTCAAAAACCCAAAAACTATAATATTAGACTTACTGAAAAAAATTTGTATTTAAATTTAATTCAAATTAAAGATTTAATTCTAGGCTATAAATGGAATAATAAAAAAAATACCATTCAAATGATGGGGAGATATCAACCATGGCATTATGGCCACAGAAAATTATTTGAGGAATGTATTACAAGAGCAGATCAAGTTTTTATCATGATAAAAGATGTCCATGGAATTAATGATAATCCATTAAACTTTAGCCAAGTAAAAAGTAATATTGAAAAGGACTTGATCAACTTTAAAAAAAGGATAAAAATTCAAATTGTGCCAAACATTTCAGAAATTTGTTATGGAAGAACCGTAGGCTATAAAATTAATAAGATTAAACTAAATAAAAATATTGAAAATATTTCAGCAACAAAAATAAGAAAAAAACTAAGATCCAAAGGTATTTTAAAAAAGTATAGGGCACTTTAAATGAAAAAAATTAAAATAGAGATAGGAAAAAAATGCGATATTTCTTTATTGAAAGGAATAAACTACAAAAGTTTTTATAAACAAAACTTAATATCAAAAATTGTAGCAAAGAATTATTCAAAAGCAAAAGGTAAAGATAAACAGAGAACAAATAATTGCATAATCTGCGGTAGTAAAAGTCTGAAGTTTGCTACTTCGGTTTTCTCCATTCAATATGTTCAATGCCAAAAATGCAGCCATGTAATGCGTAAGTATAACTATAGCAAAAAATTTTTGGAAAAATTTTGGAAAAAGAAAGGAGACATAATTGCAGTACACTCTGAAAAAGGTCAGCAAAAATATAGAAGTAAGTTTTTAAGCCTACCAAAAGTAGAAAAGATATTAAAATTCTCAAAAAAGAAAAAAAATTTCAATTGGCTTGATCTTGGTTGTGGCAATGGAGAATTTTTAAAATCAGTCAAAAGAAAAGGTATAAGAGGTTATGGTTTTGACTTAAATCAGAAAGACATCTTTTTAGCAAAGAAAAAAAAATTGAATGTTTTGAGATCAGACATTGAAGAATTTCAAAGTTATATTAAAAGTAAAAATATTAAGTTCCATGTAGTTTCTGCGACTGGTTATTTTGATGTAATTAATGATCCTGTAAAAGATCTTAAAATTGTAAGTAAAAACATGAGTAAAAATGGCATCCTGATGATCGATGTTCCTAATTATGAATCACCCACGCATGATATGATAAGGTTGTTCCCCAACGAGTCTATAAGACATTTAAGTGCAGTACAAAGAAGTTCATTTACATACAAAAGTTTAAAACATCTTCTAGCCAAAAATGGTTTTAAACTTATATTTAGATGGGTGTACGGATTAGATTTTTATATGATTATGAATTATTTAACTCTTAAAAATAAAAATATAGAAAATTCATCTGTAATGTCAGTGTTTGCAAAAAAGTATAATGATTTTCAAAAAATTTTTGATGAAGAAAAAAACTCTGGAACATTATTCATTATAGCACAAAAAAATTAAGACTCTAAATGTCAAAAATCAAAATAATCTGCACTCTTGGTCCCGCATCTTATAAAAACACTATATTGAATAAGTTAAAAAAATATAAAGTAGATATTTTTAGAATTAACTTATCACATACACCCAAAAATAAAATTTTACAAAAGATCAAATTTTTGAAAAAAAAAAAGATAAAAAACATTTGTATAGATACTGAAGGTGCGCAAGTTAGAACAACAAAAGTTAAAAAAAAACTATTTTTTAATAAAAATCAAATAGTTAAAGTTTTTGTATCTAGTGATTTAAGCGACAGAAAGAAAATTTGTCTATATCCAAAATTTAATCTCTTTCAATGCAAAGTTAATTCAAAAATAAAATTAGGCTTTAATAATTTAGCTTTAAATATTATTAAAAAAGACCAAAAAAATAATGTATTAGTTACCAAAGTATCAGATGCAGGATACCTTGAATCTAATAAGGCAGTACACTTTTCTCAAAATATAAAACTACCACCTCTTACAGAAAAAGATGAATTCGCATTAAAATTGGCTATTAAAAACGGAATAAAGTTTTTTGCAATGTCGTTTGTTAATAGATCAAAAGATATCCAAGAAATAAGAGAAATTATCAAGAAAAAAAATTTCTTAATATCAAAAATTGAAACGAAATCTGCTCTAACTAATCTTAAGGAAATTTCAAAAAAATCAAATGCTCTCCTTATAGATAGAGGAGACTTATCAAGGTACGTACCAATAGAGGAAATACCTGTAGCACAAGAAAAAATAATTGAACATGGTTTGAAAAATAGTCTACCAGTATATGTCGCAACCAATCTCCTTGAAACAATGATAAAGGAAAAACAGCCAACTAGAGCGGAAAGTCACGATATCTTTTCAACTTTGAAACAAGGAGCAAGTGGACTTGTACTTGCAGCAGAAACAGCAATCGGTAGAGATCCTGTGGGATGTGTAATGTTTATGAAAAAAGCTATTAAAGTTTTCAAAAAAAATACCTAAATGAAAACAATTAAATTAAAAAATTATTCTGATAAAGATAATATTTTAAAACAAATAGTGTTTATAGATGGTGTTACGAGATCTGGTAAATTACTTACAGGTTCACTCATTTCTTCGTTTCAGAAAATGGAAAGTTTGGTCTTTGGAGAGAACTTTGAACATTTTATGCCTGCACTAAAATTAAAAAAGTGTAGTTATGATTTTGCAAAATCTTATTTGAACAACTACATAAATCAGACTATTTACAACAAAATGATTTCAAGGGACGTAAACTTTAGGCCTAATGATATTACAAGCATTGAAAATTTTTACAATCCAATTTTATATAAAAGAAGGCTTGCCAATCCAGAGGGTGATATGGTTTTAAAAAAAATTAAATTATTAAATCCAATCCTGCCTTTTGTAACACATGATATTATGATGAATTATGATATTTTTAAAAAATTAAATATAAAAGTTAAATTAATTGAAATCTACAGAAACCCATTTGAACTAACTTATTCTTGGTTTCAGAGAAATCTTGCCAATAACCTAGAGAATTCAAAAAGATCATTTACCCTTAAGATTATGTATAAGCAAAAAGATTATCCTTGGTACCTTAAAAACCTTCCTAAAAATTGGAACAAACTTAACGATTATGAAAAATGTGCTTATTATGTAATTTTAAATACTACTGAAGCTATAAACAAACAAAAAAAAATAAAAGACAAAAATTTTTTATATACTACTACTTACACTGATATAATTGAGAATACTCAAGCAGAACTAAAAAAAATTGCAAATTTTTTAGGAACTAATTTCAGTAATAAAACAAAGAAAATTATCAGTAAAAAAAATTGTCCAAATTTAAAGGTTAGAAGACTCCTAAAAAAGAAAAAAAAACATTTAAAAAAAAAACTATCTAATCAAATTTATAAAAAATTAATTAAACTAGAAACAGATTATAATCTAAATATTTATGGTTTAAAATAATTTTAATTTTTATGAAAATTGAAAAAAATAAAAAATTTAAATCATTAGTTTTAAATAAAGATAGGCCTATTATAACGGCTATAAAAAGAATTCAAAATAATACTTTGAAGACTTTAGCTATTGTAAATAGCCAAAATAAATTAGTCGGTACATTAACTGATGGAGATATTAGAAGAGGAATATTAAAAGGAATCAATATTAATGATCCTGTAATGAATGTTGTGAATAAAAAGCCAGCTAAGAAAGTATTAGGAAAAAAAAATTACTATGGATTAGGAAAAAATATTAATATTTCTATACTTCCAGTAGTAAATAAAAAAAATATTTTAAAATCTATCGAGCCGAATAGTTACTTCAATTTTAAAAATTTTAGCGATAATACCCAAATAATAATAATGGCAGGAGGATTTGGTAAGAGGTTAATGCCACTAACAAGAAAAATTCCTAAACCTTTAATAAAAGTAAATAAAAAAACACTTATAGAAATAATTATAGACAATTTTAGAAAGTACGGATTTTCCGAGTTCAAGATATCTACATTTTATAAATCTAATTTAATAAGAAAATATTTGGATAAAAAAAACTTAGGTCTTAAAATTGAATATTTAAAAGAAAAATCCCCATTGGGCACAGCTGGATGTCTAGGTCTTTTAAATTACAAAAAATTGAAAGACAATGTTTTAATACATAATGGAGATGTAATATCAGATTTAAATATTTCAAATCTATTAAAATTTCACATAGACTCGCAATCAGACATAACCGTTTGTGCAAAAGAAAAAATTAATCCATCCCCTTTTGGTCAGATTTTTTTTAAAGGTCATAAGATAAAAAAAATATTAGAGAAGCCTAACAGTAAAAATTTTATAAATGCTGGTATTTATATTCTTAAAAAAAGTGTAATAAAAAATATTTTACCAAAAAGGCTTGATATTACTTCTTTAATTGAGACAAAAATTTCAGAGGGGTTAAACGTGAATATTTATCCCATATACGAATATTGGGTAGATATAGGTAGAAAAGATATTCTTAAAGAAGTACTTAGTAAAAAAAATACTTGAAATTTCAACTCTAATGAAAAAATTACTTAATTATTTGATATCAAAAAGAAAAAAACTAAAAAAAAACTCATTGCCTTTACATGAGCCAAATCTTACAAAAGTAGACGAACGAGAAGTAATCAAAGGAATTCGAACAGGTTTTGTTTCTACTGCTGGTAATGAAATAGCTAAATTTGAGAGTAAAATAAAAAAAATTACAAAATCAAAATATGTAGTCTCAACAATAAATGGAACATCTGCAATACACATAGGATTAAAAGCTCTTGGTGTTAAAAGCAATGATGAAGTATTATTACCCTCAATAAGTTTCATAGCACCTGCTAATGCAGTTTTATACACCGGTGCAATACCTCATTTTGTAGATTCAGAATTAGATCATTTTGGAGTTGATCCGAATAAACTAGATGAATATTTAAAAAAAAATACAGTAATAAAAAAAAATTTTTGTTTTAATAAAAAAACAAAAAGAATTATAAAAGCTATTGTAATTGTTCACGTATTTGGTCATCCAGCTGATATTGAAAAGTTAGTCTCTATATGTAAAAAATACAAGATTAGAGTTTTGGAGGATGCCGCAGAAGCACTCGGTAGTCACTATAAAAAAAAACAAGTAGGAACTTATGGTGATATTGGAATTTTAAGTTTTAATGGAAATAAGATAATTACAACTGGAGTAGGTGGAGCAATACTTACGAATGATCAAAAACTTGCAAAACTCTCAAAACATTTAATAACTACTGCTAAGAAATACCATAAATGGGACTTCATACATGACATGCCAGGTTATAACTACAGACTTGCTAATATAAATGCATCTCTGGGTATTTCACAAATTAAAAAACTAAATAAACAAATAAGACTTAAAAAAAAGTTATTTAAAAGATATAAAAAAATGCTAGGAAAGTCAGAAGATTTCTTGATATTAGATCAGCCATATAATTCCAAAAGTAATTTTTGGTTACAAACTTTAGTTTTGTTAAAACCTTCAGCCACAAAGAAAAATAAAATTCTTAAAAGTTTCCATAAAAACAATATTTTAGCTAGACCTGTCTGGAGGCCATTACACAAAATTAAATTTTTGAAGAAATATCCAAAAATGAATTTAAAAAACGCAAATATAATAGAAAATAAATTAATTAATATTCCTAGTAGTTTTTATTTATAAAATATGAAATTTAAAAAAAAAAATTTCTTTAAGAAAATTTTTATTGATTATAAGAAAAGTAAAAAAATTCCTAAAATTGATATGCATGTTCACACCAATTGGACAGATGGGAAACATACTGTAAAACAAATGGTTAAAGCCGCAAATAAAAAAAATTTACATACCATATTATTCAGCGAACATTCTAGAGCAAATAGCAAAGGTTGGTTTTCAAAATTCTCTAAAGAGGTTAAAAAAAATCGTTTATACAAAAAAACAGCATCATGCAACTCACTAGTTGGTACAGAGGTAAAAATAAAAGACTTTGATGGATCTTTAGATCTAAATCAAAACATTAAAAAAAAATGTGATTTAATAATGGCCAGTGTTCACCGTTTTCCTGGAGAAAAAGGAAATATTTTTAAAAATAAATCAAAATTTACCAAAAATGAAGCAATAGAATTAGAGTTTCAATTAAGCATGAGTGCGATTAAAAATAGCAAATTTGATATTCTAGGACACCCTTTTGGTATGTCGATTAAAAGGTTTAAGGTAACTCCAAAATGGCATCTTTTTAAAAAGTTGATAAAAGAATGTAAAAAGAATGATAAGATTTTTGAAATAAATTTTCATTATCATAAAAATTATAGAAAACTATTACAAGAATGTTTACGAACAAAAACTTTGTTCTCACTTGGTTCAAACGCACATCACATGAATGAACTGGGAAAAATAACTAAAATTTAAATTATGAAAAGAATACGAGTCTTGGTTACAGGTGCAGGGAGTGGAGTAGGACAGTCAATAGCCAAAGCTTTAAAGTTATCAAATCTTAATTTAAAAATATTTCTGGCAGATATCAATTTACTAAATTCGGGCTTGTATAGATTTAAGAACTCAATCTTAACACCAAAAGTAGAAAAACCTGGTGCCCTAAAATGGTACTTTAAAAATCTAAAGAAACTTAAAATTGATATTTTGATGATCGGATCTGAATTTGATTTAGTTTTTTTTTCTAAACACGCAAATATTATAAAAAAAAAAACTAATTGTCTTGTATGTAGTTCAAGTCTTAAAACAATTAATCAATTCAATGATAAACTTGCCACTCAAATTTTTTTAAAAAAAAATAATCTTCCTTTTCTTAGGACATATGCTCCAAAAAAATTAAAAGAAGCTCTTATTAACTCTAAAAAATTAAAATTTCCATTAATTTTAAAAGGGCGGCACGGCACATCATCAAGAAATGTTTATTTAATAAAAAACTTGGACGGATTAAAGAAAAACTTTAAAATAGTTAAAAATCCAATTTTGCAAGAACACATAGGATTTATTAAAGATAATTTTAACACAGAATATACTTGTAGTTTTTTTAAGACCAAGCAAAAAACTATAATAGGTCCATTCATTTTAAAAAGAAAAATTTTGAACGGAACATCTTGGATCACCGAAACAATAAGTAACAAAAAAATATCAAAATTAATATTAAATATCGCCAAATTAATAGATTGTAACGGAAGTTTTAATATTCAATTAAGATTAACTAAAAAAGGCCCTATACCTTTTGAGTTCAATCCAAGATTTTCTGGAACAACATCAATTAGATCTCATTACGGTTTTAATGAGCCAGAAATGTATATTAAAAATTATTTTTATGGATCAAATTTAATGAATAACTTTAAAAAATTTAAAAGGGGAATTTGTTTTAGATATATTGAAGAAATTTTTCTTGAAAATTCAAATTTAAAAAATCTTAAAAATCAAATTGGCAAAGGGAAGATTAATAAATGGTTTTAAATACTAAGGTTGGAGTAACAGGGAGTTCAGGTCTATTAGGTAAACATGTTGTACAATATTTTTTAAAAAAAAATTGCGAAATAATTGGAACTAGTCGATCAAAACCAAAAATTTATCATAAAAATTTTCTTTGGAAAAAATTAGATCTTCGTAAAAAGATTAATAATGAAAAATTAAGTGTAATTTTTAAAGATATAAATTGCTTAATACATATGGGTGCTTACGTTCCAAAAAAAACAATCTCAATCAATAAAAATTTAATAAATAAAATTAATATTGATGCAACGATTAATTTGCTTAAGTGGTCACAAAGAAATAATGTACACTTTATATATATATCTGGATCAGTAGTTTATAACAAAAATAAAAAGAATTCAGAAAACTCAAAATTACTAAAAAAATCAAAAAATCTTTACATAGATTCAAAAATTAAATGTGAAAGAAAAATTTTTAGACTCGTGAAAAAGAAAAATAATAACTACACAATTTTTCGACCCTCTTCTATTTATGGTTTTGGATTAGATAAAAATAAGTTGATATCAAAATTTATTAACATATTACAAAAAAATAAAGCCTTAGAAATTTATAATTTCAAAAAAACAAAAGTAAATTTTATTCATGCCAAAGATGTTGCATCTGCGATATATCAATCATTTAAATTAAGAAAAAAAGGAATATTTAATATTGGCTCGAAAAATTCTTATAATTTTTTATCATTATCAAAAATTTTAGTAAAATTAATCAAAAGCAAAAGTATTATAGTCTTAAGAGATAATAAAAAAATTAATAATCTAAATTCTCTCGATGTTAAAATCAAAAAAGCAAAAAAAATTTTAAATTGGAAACCTATTTTGAGTATGAGAAGTGGTTTAAAAATGACATTACAAAAAAAATGGAACTAAAAAATACATATATCATTGCAGAAGGTGGGATAAACCATAATGGGAATTATAACAATGCAAAAAAATTAATTTCTGTTGCAAAAATTTGTGGGGCTAATGCAATAAAATTTCAAACATTTATACCTGAAGAGGTAGTTACAAATAATTTAAATTTGGCAAGTTATCAAAAAAAAAATTTAAAAAGAAATATTAGAATGATAGATATGATAAAAAAATATCAATTAAGTTTTTCACAACAAAGGAAACTTTTAAAAATAGCAAAAAGAAAAAAAATTGATTTTATTTCATCTGCCTTTGATTTAAAAAGTTTAGAATTTTTGATAAATGATCTTAAATTACGTATTTTAAAAATCCCCTCTGGCGAAATAACAAATTTTCCATATCTAAAACGTGTATCTAAATTTAATAAAAAAGTAATTTTATCTACAGGGATGTCAAATTTAAAAGAGATTAAAGCAGCTTTAAAAATCCTTCTTTCAGGTAAGCTTAAGAAAAAAAATGTATCAATTCTTCACTGCAATACCGCATATCCGACACCTATTAAGGATGTTAATTTAAAAGTTTTAAAAATTTTTAAAAATAAATTTAAACTTGTAACTGGTTATTCTGATCACACTTCTGGTTTTGAAGCATCTCTAGCAGCTGTAAGTCTGGGAGCAAAAATTATAGAAAAACACTTAACACTTAATAAGAAACAACATGGTCCCGACCACAAAGCAAGTCTTAATTCTAAAGAATTTAAATCTTTTGTAGACACTGTTAGAAAAGTTGAAAAAATCCTTGGGACTAACGTCAAAAAGATTTCACCATCAGAAAAAGAAAATATTAAATATGCAAGAAAAGTAATTGTTGCAAAAAAATTTATAAATAAAGGTGAAACTTTTTCCCATAATAATTTAACAACAAAAAGAGCGGGGCATGGTATTTCTCCAATGAAGTGGAGTAAATTAATATCAAAAAAATCAAAATATAATTTTAAAAAAGATGAAAAAATTAAATAAAAAAATTGCTATAATTACTGGAAGTCGAGGTGATTTTGACCTTCTAAAACCAATTATAAAAAAACTTTATAAATCAAAAAAATTAAAAGTTTACACTATAGTGACTGGATCACATTTAATAAAAGATTACCAAAATAAAAAATTATTTAAAAAAGATCTAATAAAAATAAATAAAAAAATAATAATAAAATATTCAGGTGATAATACTTCATCAATTCTTAATTATTTTAGCGATGGTATAAAAAAGTTTAATGAATATTATAAAAAATTAAAACCAGATATCGTGCTTGTGTTGGGCGATAGGTATGAAATTTTTTCTGCTGTTATAAGTGCATATTTTGATAGAATACCAATTGCACACATTTCAGGAGGAGAAGTTACCCAGGGCGCTTTTGATGATGGAATAAGACATTCTATAACGAAGCTTTCATCAATACATTTTGTTACAAATAAAATTTACGCAAACCGTGTGCACCAATTAGGAGAAAATAAAAAAAATATTCATGTAGTAGGAAGCACAGGTGTTGAAGATATAAATGAAATAAAATTTTACAATAAAAAACAAATTCAAAATATAATCAATTATAATTTTAGGGGTAAGAATTTTTTAATTACCTTCCATCCTGTTACCCTTGAGAAAAATTATGGATTGAAGGACTTTAAAACTATCTTAAAATACTTTTCAAACAAACCTAATATAGGTATCTTATTTACTCTGCCAAATACTGATACGAAAAACTATAAAATTATTTCATTAATTAAAACTTTTGTTAAAAAAAATAAGAATTCTTATTTCTTTAAATATTTAGGAAAACAAACTTATTTTTCAATTATTAAAAACTTTGATGGTGTAATTGGAAATTCTTCAAGTGGAATTTCTGAGGTACCAAGTTTAAAGGTACCAACTATAAATATAGGTACCAGACAGAAGGGTAGAATTATGGCTCCAAGTATCATTGATATAAAAAGATTATCCATAAAAAGTTTAGATAGAGCTTTAAAAAAAATTGAAACTGTAAAATTTAAAAAAGTTCTACTTAAATCTAAAAATCCTTATTATAAAAATTATACAACAGAAAATATAATAAAAATTTTGGAGAGAATTAATTTTGAAAATATTAATTATAAAAAATTTGTAGATATGGAATTAAAAAGATGAATAATACGAATAAAAATATTTTCTGGTGCAAAAATTGCGTTACTATGTCTACAAGGCCTAGAATAACTTTTGATAATCGTGGTTACTGTAGTGCATGCCAATGGACAGAAGAAAAAAAGAAAATTGATTGGTCTAAGAGAGAAAAAATGTTGAAGGAATTACTAAATAAACATAGATCAAATGGTAATAGATATGACTGTATCACAACAGTTAGTGGCGGAAAGGACGGATCATATGTAAGTTATAATATAAAGCACAAATATAAAATGGATCCGTTGGCGGTTACATTCAGACCAATAATGGAAACTGATATAGGTAAAGAAAATTTAAACTCCTTTATTAACAGTGGCTATGATCATATACATGTAACACCAGACCATGAAGCCATGAGAATCTTAAACAAAATTGGTCTAACAGATCTTGGTTTCCCTTATTATGGGTGGTTAATGGGTATTCATACAGCAGTTCTGAGAGTGGCACTGCAAATGAACATTCCACTAGTATTCTACTCCGAAGATGGCGAAGTAGAGTATGGGGGAGATGCAAAATTTAAAAATCATGGTGTTTATGACGTTAACTATCAAATTTCAAGATATTTGGAGGGAGGTTATGATAAAATTATTAAAAAAGCTAAAAGTTTTGGCTTAAATTCTAGACAGCTATATTGGTTTACTTATCCTAGTAAAGATGAATTAAAAAATTTCAAATTAGAACTAACTCACTACGGATTTTATGAAAATTGGGATCCTTATAGAAATTACGTTTTAGCTAAGGAAAAATGTGGGTTAAAAGAGGCGCCAACTTTAAATGAAGGAAGTTACACAAATTTTGCACAGACTGATCAAAAAATATACCTTTTGCATGTTTATTTTATGTATTTGAAATTTGGATTTGGAAGGACAACCCAAGATGCAGGAATAGATGTAAGAAGAGGTGCGATGACGAGATCACAAGCTGTTCAATTAGTTCAAATGTATGATGATATGTATCCAGAAAGTTTATTTGAAGAATATTGTGATTATTTCAAAATGAGCATGAAAGAATTTCAGGAGAACATTGATAAATGGGCAAACAAAAAATTATTTGAAAAGAAAAATAGATGGGTACCAAAATTTAAGATAACTTAATATGTCAAAAAAAATAAAGATAGGAATTATTGATTGTAATTTTGGTAATATAGCTTCATTGATAAATTCTTTTAAGTTTCTAAATCTTGATTTTAAAGTTATAGAAAAAAAGATTATTCTGGATGATATATCACATTTAATACTTCCAGGTGTTGGTTCGTACAATAAAGCTGCAAAGACCCTTAAAAAAATAGGTTTTGATGATCAAATAAAGGAATTCACATCTAAATCTAGACCTTTTATGGGAATATGTTTGGGAATGCAATTAATGTTCGACTCAAGCACGGAGGACGGAAAAGAATATGGTCTAGGACTTTTTCAAGGAGAGTGTAATAGGTTTTCAGATAATTTAAAAGTTAGCTTGCCTCATATTGGTTTCAACTTAGTTGATAATTATAAAACTAAAATATGGAAAGGAATTCCTGACCAATCTCCTTTTTATTTTGTTCATTCTTATAGAATTTCAGTTAATAAAAAAAAATCTAATCAAGCAAAATTATCCAAAACTTTTTATGGTGAAGACTTTGTTTCATTCATAGAACGGGAAAATATTTTTGGAGCACAATTTCATCCAGAAAAAAGTCACAAAACTGGATTGAACTTATTAAAAAATTTTGCAGCAATTTAATGAATTTTAAAAGAATAATTTATGCTTTATTGTACAGTAAAGGTCAATTTTATCTAAGTAGAAATTTTAGTTTACAGAAAGTTGGGGATGTAGAATGGCTTAAGAGAAATTATGGGTTTGGCGAAACTTGTAATTTTATTGATGAACTTATGGTCATAAATGTATCTAGAAATCTAACCGAAGAAGATAAAAAATTATTTTTTAAAGATATTAATGACTTAAGAAAAAAAATCTTTGTACCTTTAACTTTAGGTGGAGGTATCCGCAGCCTTGATGATGCTAAAAAGTATTTCGATAATGGGGCAGATAAAGTTTTAATTAATTTCCTAGCACATAAAAATTTAGAAGTATGTGATTCAATATCAAAAATTTATGGTGGACAAGCTCTATCTATAATGGCTGACTATAAAATAATAAATGAGGAAATCAAAATTTTTATTGATGGGGGCAAAGTATTTTCAAAAAATTTAGAAGATTATATTTTGTCAATTAAAAATATTAAGTTTGGAGAATTAATATTAAACTCAATAGACCAAGACGGAACAGCTGCAGGATTAGACAATAAAACATATAAATTAATTCCAAATGATTTTAAAAACCCTATTTTATTGATGGGTGGAGCGGGTAAACCAGAACATTTCGCAGACGTTCTTTGTAAAGATAAGGTTTCAGGAGTTATAACTGCAAATTTATTTAATTTTTTAGGCAAAGGATTAGAAGAAGCAAGAAATTATTCTATCAAGAATGAAATAAGATTGATAAAATTTGAAAATATATAAAAAATGAAAAAAAAGATCTTTATCTCAGGAGCAACTGGCTTTATAGGTTCACATCTTTGTGAGACCGCAGTAAAAAAAGGTTTTAGGGTTGTAGCTTTTGATAGATATAATTCCAACAATGATCTTGGATGTCTCAAAAATAGTAATTACTTAAAAGATATAGAAGTTATATTAGGAGATGTTCGTGACTATGACTCTGTTTATAAGTCTATGAAAGGATGTAAAACTATTTTTCATTTAGCTGCATTAATTGGAATTCCATATTCTTATGTTTCACCTTTGGCTTATGTCAAAACTAATGTTGAAGGAACATATAATATTCTGGAGGCTTCAAAAAATTTAAATTGTAAAAATG
Organism: Candidatus Pelagibacter sp.; assembly: GCA_002704625.1. Next base: position 16,723 of record PAGZ01000043.1, on the reverse strand, counting down.
TAATTATAACATCAACCAGTGAGGTTTATGGATCTTCACAATATTTACCAATAGATGAAAAACATCCATTAAGTGCACAATCACCCTATGCCGCCTCAAAAACTGCTGCTGACCAATTATCTTTAAGTTATTATCGCTCTTTTAAATTGCCAGTAACCATCTTAAGACCTTTTAATACTTATGGACCAAGACAATCAGAAAGAGCAATAATTCCAAGAATAATCACACAATGTTTATCTCACAAATATAAAACTTTAGTTTTAGGAAATTTAAAACCTACAAGAGATTTCAATTATGTAAAAGATATTTGTGAGTCTTATTTTCATGTTTTGAAAAACAAAAAAATAATAGGTCAAGTAATTAATGTGGGTGGTAAAACAAATATCTCAATCGAGAACTTAGCTAAAAAGATCATAAAAATTATAAATCCAACAATTAAAATTCAACAAAATAAAAATTTATTTAGACCTAAATTAAGCGAAGTACAAAATTTAAAATGCAATAATAGCAAAATAATTAAATATACTAAATGGAAACCTTCAACCGAATTAAATGAAGGGCTTAAAAAAACTATCAATTGGATAAGATCACACAGATCTCAATATTCTAACAAGTATAAAATTTAAAAATGAACATTCTTTGTACGATTTGTGCCAGAAAAGGATCTAAAGGTATTAAAAATAAAAATCTTATAAAAATTAATAAGAAGCATTTAATTTTCTACTCAATAGATCAAGCAAGAAAAGTAAAGGAGATCAATGATATTATTATTTCAACAGATCTTAACCTTCCCAAGAGCGAATTAAAAAAGAGAAAATTAAAAGTCTTTTTTAAGAGAAAATCAAGTTTATCAAATCATACTTCAGGAAAAGTCCCAGTGATTAGAGATGCATTGAATAAAGCTGAAAAAATCTTTAAAAAAAAATATGATATAATAATTGATTTAGATATAACCTCACCACTAAGAAACGTTCAAGATATAATAACGGCAATCAAGAAATTTAAAAAAAATAAATCAAATAATTTAATTTCAATCTGCAAATCCAGAAAAAATCCATACTTCAATATGATCGAATTAAATAGAAATATACCCATTTTAAGCAAAAAAACTAAAAAAAATATTTTAAGAAGACAAGATGCGCCGAAAGTCTATGACGTGAACGCGTCAATTTATATATGGAAAAAAGAATACCTTATGCGAACAAATAAAATTTTTTCAAATAAGACAACTTTTTATGAAATGCCTTTTAATAGATCAATCGATATAGATAGTTTTCATGATTTAGAATTGGTAAAATATTTCATGAAATGGAATACTAGAAATATTGATATTGATAACATTTATGATTTAAAACCATCAAAATATTTTACAAAATATGAAAAGAAATAAGCTAGCGTTTGTATTGGGTGGCAACGGTGTAATCGGAAGAAAAATAGTTCAAAGATTACATCAGTCAGGTATTAAAGTCATAATATTGGATATAAAAATTGATAAAAAACTTTTAAATGAGAATGTTTTGTTTTTTAACTTTGATTCCTCTAAATTAAATACAGTTGAAAAAAAATTTAATAAAATAATATCAAAATATAAATGTCCTGATATTTTTATTAATACTTCTTACCCTTATTCTAAAGAATGGGGAAAAATTACTTTTGAGAATTTAAAAACTACACAATTAAGAAAAAATGTTGATCTTCACATGAATTCTTTTGCTTGGACATCCTTAAAAATTGCTCAACTAATGAAAAAAGAAAAGGTCAAAGGAAGCATAGTATTAATAAATTCTATTTATGGTGTCCTAGGACAGGATAAAAATTTATATAAAGGAACCAAAATTAAACCTAATCCGGTTTATTCACTTATCAAGGGTGGATTAATTGGACATGCGAAAAATCTTTCTTCATACTATGGAGAGTATGGGATTAGAATAAACACAGTAATTTCTGGTGGCGTTAAAGGTCACGTAGCAGGCTCTAAATTATTACAGAGTAGAAAATTTGTAAGAAAATATATAAACAAAACTCCTCTCAAAAGAATGGGAAATCCCAACGATATTTCATCTGCAGTTTTATTTTTATCATCCGATGAGTCTTCATATATTACTGGAACAAACGTATATGTCGACGGGGGTTGGACAGCTATATAATTTATGAATATTGTCATCATTGGTTACGGGTCGATTGGAAGACGACACGCAGAAATCCTAAAAAAATTTTTTAAAATCAGTAAAATTTTTATTTATTCCAAACAACAAATTAAAAAATTTACAAGCTTCAATAGTTTAAACTATTTAAAAATTATTAAACCACAGTATGTAATTATAGCTAGTGAGACTCATAAACATGAAAAACAACTAAAATATTTAGAAAAAAATTTTAAAGGGATAAAAATATTAGTTGAGAAACCAGTTTTACATAAATACACAAATTTAAAACTGAAAAATAATAAAGTTTATGTCGGTTATAATCTAAGGTTTCATCCATTTATAATTAAACTACATAAAATTTTAAAAAAAAATAAAATTTATGATATTCAATTTATAACAAACTCTTACTTGCCAAACTGGCGAAAAAATATTTCCTATAAAAACAATTATGCTGCTAGCAAATCGAAAGGAGGTGGGATTATTTTAGACTTAAGTCATGAACTAGACTTAATACACTTATTTTTTAAGAAAATTAAAATAAATTATGTATCATTTGGGAAAAAATCAAATCTCAAAATTAATACAGAAGACTACCTAAAATTTTTCGGCAAAGCAAAAAAAACTCAAATCACTTTAGACCTTAAATATTATTCAAAAAATGAATTAAGAATTATTTTAATCGATGGATTAAATTTCTCAATTTTTATTGATTTAAAAAAAAATATATTTAATTTTGCAACTTCTAAAAAAAAACAGATAATTCATAAGAATTACAATCCTAACAATACATTTATCGATATGCATAAAGCAATAATTTCCAATAAAAATTCAAAATTTCTCTGTTCGTACGATGAAGGTATGAATGTTTTAAAAACGATACAAAAAATTAAACTGAGAAAGTATTAGTATTATAAATAATTTTTTAATGTTTATCTTACTGCATCCATATAAATTTACAGAATTTCATCATATGCATTATGAATTAGACTTTTTCGAAAAAAAACTTTGTACAGAAATCGAAATTCATGATTTATCCCAAATAATCAACCCCAAATGGGATAAAGCATTTCGTTTGAAACGACATAAAAAAGCAAAAAGGTTTAACTCAATTATAGAATGGGATTTGTATATGAAAAGATTAGTTCAAAAAAAACATAATATTGTCGTCTTCAATAATTTGGACTTAAATTCATTTAAATCGTTAGTCATTCAAAGTAAATTAAGTAAATATTGTAAAAAAATAATTAAATTAGATGATCCTGCTCAACCAAATTATTGGTATGAAAAAAAGGGAAACTTCTCAATCAGTAATTATAAAAATAAAGTTTTAAATGTTTTAAAAAACCCAAATTCTTTTAAATTTTTTATAAAAACAAAATTTCTTGGGTTTCTATGCAAATTTATCGTTTTTGATAAGATTTATAATTTATATCATGGCAATAGTATTAACTTTAAGCCCAACCTTAGATGTAAAAAAGAATTTTTCGTTAATATACATTCTCCCGATTATTCTAGAATGATCTCATATAATAAAAAAAAAATAAAAATTAAAAAACCCTTTGTAATTTTCTTGGATGGTCCAGGACCACATTTTATAAATGACTACAATCTGTTCGGAGTCAAAATTAAATATGACAAAAAACTTTGGTATTCAGATTTAAACAAATTTCTTTTTAAAATTGAAAAAACTTATTCCTGCAAAGTAATTATTGTGCCTCACCCAAAAGTTAAAAGGTCGTTAAATCCATATTATAGTAAAAAGCTTAAAGTTTGTCATGACCTAGATGCTGCACATAAATTTATACCAATATCAAAATTTGTAATCTCTATTGCAGCAAGTACTGCAGTTGGTCTGGCTTGCGCAAGTAATAAGCCAATTATTCTCATTTATAATGACCAAATTAAAAAACTGAACCCATCTCAATTAGACTATATGAAATTTATGTCAAAAAAATATAAAACAAGCTTAATTAATTTAAATGAAAATGATCAAAATTATTTAAAAAAAATTAATAAAATAAACAACAAAAAAATTACTTATCAATATTTATCATCTAAAAATATTTCTAAGAAAAAAAACTATGAAATATTCAATAAAATATTAAAAGGTAATTATAATTCTTCAAAAATGAATTATAATCCAAGTAAGATTTTTTAAAATATGAAAATTATTAGATCAAAAATGTATAAATACGCCCCTCAAATGGAAGTGTATGATCGTTATACACACGAGTGGAAACCTTTTGTAATGTTTTCAAATAAAACAAATCTTAAATCAAAAAGATTAAATACAGATAAACATGGTCTAAGATTTAATGGATCTAATGAAAAATTCAATACGAAAAGTATATTTGAACAAGGAAACAATTCTAAAGAGCACGGTGCAGTTTTTGGCGCTTCAACAGCTTATGGATTAGGAGCTTCCAGCGATGACAAAACAATTAGCAGCATACTTTCCAAGGAAACAAATATACATTTTTTTAATTTAGGTGTTACTGCCTTTTCAGGATTTCAAGAAGTTATATTACATCAATCTTTAATAAATCATTTAGAAAAAATAAAATATATTGTTGTTCTCTCAGGTTATAACGATTTGTACATGTTAAATTATTTAAATAATTTTGATGTTGAGTATGGACCTCACTACTATGCAAATCAATTTAAAATAGGAATGGATAATAGCCTCCTTAATAGGAAGAGAAAAATAGCAAAATTCTTTTTTTCCCCATTTTTGGACAAAAACGTAGACTGGTCAAGTATATCTCAAAAACAAATTCTTAAGATGATTTTTAACAAAAGAGAGGAAATAAATAATTTTAATGAAGATGAAAAAGATAATTTAATAAAAAATTATTTAAATAGAAATTTAATATATTGGTCTAATATTCAAAAACTTTACAATGTTAAGATACTTTACGTTCTTCAGCCAGTTTTTGGTTGGTGTAATAAAAATTTAAGTTTAGAGGAAAAAGAAATTTTTGAAGAATTGGATATTAATAATCTTAAAGTTTACGACTCAGAAAAAACTTTAGAAAACTCTTATGAAAAATATTTAAATTTAGTTTCAAAACATTGTGAAAAATATAGGATTAATTTTGTCGATAGTAATCAATATTTTAGAGAAAATAACAAAAAGGACAACTGGTGTTTCATTGATAGATCACATTTGACTGATCTAGGCAATCAATATATATCTAATGTAATTAAAGCAAAATTATTAAATAGCTAAATAATAATGTCTTTTGAACTAATCATAATACTTGGAATAATAATCATAGGAGTGATTTATTTTTTCTATAGAAAAAGAAAAAAGAAAAAAGAGTCCTCTGATGATATTTATCCTATGTGGTAGGTATTCAAATGCTAGAAGATTTTCAAAAAAACGGTTTTACAAAAGTTTTTAAAGTAAATTTTGTTGATGAACTCACAAATTTACAAAAATTAATTTATGAAACAACTAAAAAAAACTTAGTTGATCATAATGGAGATATTTCACTTGAGGAGAAATTAAATTTAAAATTTAAGGATGTACCCAAAGAAAATTTTTTCTCTGAACTCATGAATTCTATTAATAACTCATCAGAATTAAATAACGTGCTTAATTCCAAGGGTATTTTAAATTCATTTAGATTAATTTTTAATAATCCAGAACCTTTTGATATAAGTACTTTTAGAGCAAGAATCCCAAACCAAAAAAGGACAATTTATAAATGGCATCAAGATGAAGGTACATGGCATTTAAGCAAAAATCCAAAACATATTAACAAATTTCCAGCCACTCTGTGGTTGTCGATAAATGGAACTTTTGAAAGCGACGGAATACAATTAGTAAGATACTCGCACAAAGAAAAATTACACAATCATTCTTTTGTAAAAGGGCAAGGATATTTTAATATAAAAAGTAAAAATCAGATTAATGAAAACAAAGTATTCAATGTTGTCACTAAGCCATCGGAGGCTGTAATGTTTCATCCACTTACACTTCATAGATCTATTCCAACTATCTCAATAAATTTTAGACCAAGATATACAATTGATGTTAGATACTTTGACAAAGAATTCAAACCAAAGTTTAGTGTTGATTTACTTTTTAAAATAAAAAGAAAATTTAAAAATCTATTTTAATTTTGACCCTCAAAAATACAAAAGTTTTAGAATTCTATAAAGAATTGCCATTTAATATATCTGGCAATTTAGATTTACACGAAGATCAGCTTAGAAAATTTAATCCTCTAAAAGTTTATCCTGAATTAGAAAAAATAATTTCCAATTATGAAAAATTAAAAATAATTGATTTTGGATGTGGTGCTGGTTGGTTGGTAAACTCGCTCTCTTTTCATTTAGGTAAAAAGGCAGAAATAACTGGTGTTGATTTTAACCCCAAAGCTATTGAGTACGCCAAAAACATTAGGGATAGAATGCAATTAAAATCAAAGTTTGAAGTATCTGATTTATCTATGTATGAAGACAGTAGTAATTATGATCTTATTATATCTTTAGGGGTTCTTCATCATACTAATGATTGTCTTAAAGCAATAAAATATATTTCTAAATTTGGAAATGAAAAATCAAATTTGTTTCTGGGTCTTTATCATAGATACGGCAGAAAACCTTTTTTAGACTATTTTAAACAAATGACTAAAAAAAGTGATGCGTACAAATTTTCAATGTATAAAAAAATACATAAAAATATTAAGGACGAGCAAAAACTTTATTCATGGTTTAGAGACCAAGTACTTCATCCACATGAGACCCAACATACTTTTGAAGAATTAATAGACGTATTTAAATCTTGTAATTATAAAATTATTTCTACAAGTATAAACAAATTCGAAAAGATAGAAGATATAAAAAAAATAATAAGTTTAGAAAAAAAATTATACGATGTGGGAATGAAAAAATTAGAACAAAATCAATACTACCCAGGTTTTTTTATAACCATAGGAAAAAAATTTAAAATTAATCAATAAAAAAATCCTAAAGCCCAACATACGATTTATATGAAAAAAAATTGTATTAATTGTAAAAAAAATAAACTTAAAAAAATTGTAAAATTAGGTACCCAACCGTTAAGTGGAATATTTTATAAAAGAATTCCTAAAAAGCTTAAAAGGTTTCCACTTGATTTATATTTGTGTCAAAGCTGTGAATTAGTTCAGTTAATCAAAACTGCTAAGAAAAATCTAATGTTCGGAAAATTTTATGAGTACAGAACATCATTAAGTAATCTTATGATTACACATCTAATGAAAAAAATTAAATATTTAAAAGAAAAAAAATTCATTAACAAGTATTCTTCAATTTTAGATATTGGTAGTAATGATGGAACTTTTTTAAATAATCTTAATTGTAAAAATTTATATGGTGCAGACCCTACAGCTTTGAAATTTAAAAGGTTTTATAAGAAAAGAATAAATATAATAAATAATTTTTTTTCAAAAATTAATATTGAAAAATATTTTTTAAGAAAAAAACGTAAATTAAATTTATTTGATTTAATAACATCTTTTGCAATGTTTTACGACGTAGATGATCCTAATTCATTTTGTAGAGATATAAATAGTTTACTAAAGCCAGATGGAATTTGGATGTTAGAATTATCTTATTTACCATTAATGTTAAAAAATTTAACCTATGACCAAATTTGTCATGAACATATTGGATATTATTCATTAGATGTTTTTCAGAAAATTGCAAAAAGAAACAATCTTAAAATTATTGATGCTAGTTTAAATGAAATAAATGGAGGTAGTATTCAAATTATTTGTTCAAAAAAAGATAGTAAAATTAATGTAAATAAAAAAAAAATAAATAAATTATTAAATGATGAAAAAAAAATAGATATTAAATCATATACAAATTTTAATAATAGAATTTATAATACCAAAAATTTGATGAAAAATTTTATCTTAAAAAATCCACATAAAAAAATTTTTGGTTATGGCGCATCTACAAAAGGAAACGTAGTTTTAAATCACTGTAAAATTAATAATAATCAAATTGAAAAAATTTGTGATGGTAGCATTAAAAAAATAGGAAATTATACTCCTGGAACAAATATTAAAATAATATCAAAAGAACAAATGCGAAAAGAAAAACCTGATTATTTATGGGTTTTAATTTGGTCATTTAGAAAAGAGGTTATACAACAAGAATTATCTTATTTAAAAAAGGGTGGTAAATTAGTTTTTCACCTTCCAAGATTTCACATTGTTGATATATCTAATTATAAATCTTTTTTAAAAAAAAATTTTAATAAACTGGCTTATAATTACTAAATATGTATATAGATAAAAAATTTTGGAAGAACAAAAGGGTCCTTGTTACTGGCCATACCGGTTTTAAAGGAGGTTGGTTGTCTGTTTTCTTGAAACTTCTAGGCTGTAAAGTTTCTGGTCTTGCATTGGATCCAGTTGGTAAAAATAATTTTTTTAAATGTACAAAAATTAAAAAAATTTTTAAAAATGATTTTAGACAAGATATTTGCGATAAAAAAAAATTAAAGAAAGCCATGATGAAAATTAAACCTGAAATCGTATTTCATCTTGCTGCTCAATCAAGTGTTATAGAGAGTTTTAAAGATCCTTCAAATACTGTTGTAACTAATGTGATAGGCACTGCTTCACTATTGGATGAGTTAAAATTTAACAAAAAAATCAAATCTATTGTAATTGTAACTACAGATAAAGTTTACCAAAATTATAAAACTAAAAAATATTTTGATGAAAATTCTATACTAGGTGGTGACGATGTTTATAGTGGAAGCAAAGCTAGCTGCGAAATTATTACAAATAGTTTTAGAGAATCTTTTTATAAAAATTCACAATGTAATATTGCAACAGTTAGGGCAGGTAACTGTTTTGGCGGAGGGGATTGGACACAGGATAGAATTGTAAAAGACTCACTAGAAAACTTTTACAGGAATAAAGAACTTATTTTGAGAAAACCAGATGCAACACGTCCATGGCAACATGTTATTGAGCCAATTTTTGGATATGTTTTACTTGCACAAAGACTGTCATCAAAAAAAGGAAAAAAATTTGCAAAGGCATGGAACTTTGGGCCTAGTTCAAGACAGAATATGAAGGTAGCAGAATTAGTTAACTTATTTAAACGTGAACTTAAATCTAAATCAAAAATTATTATAAATAGAAATTTTAAAAAAATTAACAATAAAATTCATATTTTTGAATCAAAAGATTTAAGTATAAACAGCAATAAAGTATTTAAAGCTTTGAATTGGAAACCTAAAATGTCTGTAAAAAAAGCTGTGATAATTACTGTTGAATGGTATTTAGCCTTTACAAAAAAAAAGGATTTATTAGCTATTACAAGAAACCAAATTTTAAGTTACTTGAATAAAGTTTAAGAAAATAAATTTTTATATGAAAGTAGTTATACTAGCCGGGGGTTTTGGAACGCGTTTGTCAGAATATACTAAAGATATTCCAAAACCGATGGTCCGAATTAAAGGAAAGCCAATAATTCATTATATTATGAAACATTATGCCAAATATGGTTTTAAAGATTTTATTATAGCTGTTGGATACAAAAAAAAAATAATTAAAAAATATTTTAAAAAAAATCTATATAAAAATTTTAAGGTCAATGTAATTGATACCGGTTTAAACACTATGACAGGCGGAAGGGTTAAAAGATTACAAGGACTTCTTAATAACCAGAGATTTTTCCTTACTTATGGGGATGGAGTTTCGAATGTAAATATTAAAAAATTATTAAGTTTTCATAAAAGAGGAAAAAAAATTGCAACACTCACATATGTAAGACCCCCCGCAAGATTTGGTGCAATAAAAATAAATAATAATCATGTTACTTACTTTAAGGAAAAATCAAGACTCGATGAAGGCTGGATTAATGGGGGCTTTTTCATTTTTGAACCTTCAATTTTTAAATATATAAAAAACGATAAAACATTTCTCGAAAAGGAACCACTTCAAAATATAAGCAAAAATAAACAATTATTAGGTTTTAAACATAATGGTTTCTGGCAGTGTATGGATACAAAAAGAGATAAAGAAATTTTAGAAAAAAGTTTTAATAGATTTAAGTAAATTGAAGCACAAAAAAAAATTATTAGTATTTGGTGGAACTGGTTTTATCGGACACCATTTATTGAAAAGATCTGTAAAAGAAAACTTTCTTACAACTAGTGTATCTACATCTAGACCGACTACTTTAAGAAAGGTTAAAAAAGTAAAATATTTAGTTTGTGATGTTAGAAAATTCAACAATCTAAAAAAAAAAATAAAATCAGATTTTGATTATGTAGTAAATTTGTCTGGGTACATTCAGCATACAAACAAAAATACTATTATTAAAACACATCTTCAGGGTTGTAAAAATATTGTTAATATTTTTAAAAATCGCAATATTAAATCATTCATACAAATGGGAACTTGCTTAGAATATGGTAATTTAAAATCTCCTCAGAAAGAAAAAGCCAAATGTAGACCCAAAACTAAGTATGCTAAATCTAAATTAAAATCTAACGAATTTTTAAAAAAAATGTTTAATAAAAATAGTTTTCCATTTACATCATTAAGGTTGTATCAAGCATACGGTCCCAATCAAAAATTTGATAGACTAATACCATTTATTATAAAATCCTGTCTTAAAAATAAAAAATTTGCGTGCTCAACAGGAATTCAAATACGAGACTTTATATATATAGAAGACCTAATCAATTTAATTTTTAAGATTTTTAAAAATAAAAATGCAAGAGGAAAGTTATATAATGTAGGATCTGGTAAACCTGTGCAGGTAAAAAAAGTAATTAGAAGTATAGTTAAAATTTTAAAATCTGGCCAACCTCAATATGGCCAAATTAAAATGAGAAAAGATGAAATTAAAAACCTTTATCCTGACATTGGGAAGGTTAAAAAAGAAATTAAATGGTATCCCCAAACCTCTTTAAGTGAAGGTCTAAGAAAAACAATAATTAATTATAAAAAGTAAACCTATGTTACTATCTATATGCATACCAACATATAACAGAGTCGATAGTTTAAATGATTGTCTAAATTCAATATTTATTGCCGATAAAAATCAAAATGGTTTTGAATATGAAATTTGTATTTCAGATAATGGCTCAGAGGAAAATACTGATAAAATAGTAGATGCCTATAAATCAAAACTAAAAATAAAATACAATAAAAACGAAAAAAATCTTGGTTTTGCCCTTAATGCATTAAAAACTGTTTCGATGTCAGAAGGTGAATATATCTGGATGATAGGCAATGATGACTTGTTGATGCCAAACTCATTAAATAAATTGAATAAAATGTTCAAAGAAAATAAGGATGTAGAATATTTTTTTATTAATTCTTTTCATCTTCATTCAGATTTTATAAAAAAATTTAATAGACCTTTTGATACAGCTAATTTACCAATCAACAATTTAGAGAGTATTTCAAAAATTAAAGAGAGTAAGAAAGTCAAGTTTTGGGAAATTATAGATCCCGAGGTTTCTTGGGATTTCTTAATTGGTATTTTTTTAAGCATATTTAAGAGAGATAAATGGGAGAAATATAAGTCTATTTTGAATTCTGATGAAATTAAAGATTCAAGATATTGGTCAAATACGGATAATACTTTAATTCATCCTAAAATTATGTGCAGCGCATTTAAAGACTCTCCAGCTTTTATTTGTGCCGAGCCCTTAAGCGTTAACTTGGAGGGTGAGAGAGAGTGGGGTGATTTATATGAATTTATTGAGATTGTTAGATTGCCTGAACTTCTTGATTTTTACAGAAGTGAGGGGATGAGCTTAAAAAGATATCTTCTCTGCAAAAACTATGCTTTAAGAAATTTTTCAAATTACTTGATTAAAATTATTTTAGGTGGAGAAAAAAAAGGATTGAATTATATAAATTTTAAAAGGCATATATTTAATAATTTATTATTTCCAAATGTTTATTTTTCACTGATAAGAAGTACAGTAAATAAGATTTTTAAAAATGTTAAAAACTAAAACAGCAATAATATTATGTGGTGGTAAAGGAACTAGATTGGGTGTTCTTGGAAAAAAAATTCCAAAAACATTAATCAAGATTCAAGGTAAAGAAATATTATGGTATATTATTAATATCCTTAAAATTCATGGCTTCAATAATTTTATCATTCCACTAGGTTATAAAGGTAATCAGGTTAAAAAATTTTTTAAAAAAAACAATAATTTTGGTTCAAAAGTAAATTTAATAAATACAGGAATTAATACTAATATTGGAAAAAGAATTTATATGGTGAACAATTATATTAAAACCAAAGATGTTTTATTGTTAAATGGTGATGCTATTTTTGATTTTAATTTAACCAAAATTTTAAATAATCATGTTAAAAATAAAATTGGTATTACATTTATCTCTGGAGAAATTACCTACCAATATGGAACTGTTGGTGTAAAAAATGGTAAAGTTGTGGATTTTAGAAGAAATATTCTTTACGAATCATTGCTCACAAGAAAATCCAGAAATTATATCGCATTTAACTATGCTGGTATTTCGTTAATTAATTCAAGGTTATTAAATAAATACAAGAATATTTATAAAAAATGTGAAAATTTTGAGCAAAAAATTTTTCCAAAACTGATAAATAATGGAAAAAGTAATTTTGTTAAAATAAGTGGTTTTTGGCACTCGGTAGATAATATGAAAGATATTAAAGCAATTAACGAAAAAAAAATTGACTTTAAAAAGTTTATGGGAATTAAAAAAGTTAAAAAGAAAATTTTAAATTATAAATAATGAAAAACAAATATATTAGACTCTTTAAGCCTTCAGTTGGAAATGAGGAAATAAAGTCAATTAAAAATGTTTTCAAACATTCCTGGTTAGGTTATGGAGAAAAAGTAAGAGAATTTGAGAAAAATTTTAGTAATTTTATCGGCACCAAACATGCCATAGGGCTTAATTCTTGCACTGCTGCACTAGATTTATCATTGGCTGTTAATAAATTTAAGAAGAANAAAAAAGTTTTAGTTCCGTCAATTACATTTAGCGCAACTGCGGCTGCTATTCTATATAATAATCTCACACCCGTATTTGTTGATGTCAATAAACATGATCTAAATTTAAATATTGAGGATTTAAAAAATAAATACGATAAAGATTGTGTTGCACTAATAGCAGTACATTTTGGAGGACATCCATGTGAAATGGATAAAATTATGTTATGGGCAAAAAAGAAAAGAATTATAGTGATCGAAGATTGCGCTCATACCTGCGGAGGAGTTTATAAAAATAAAAAACTTGGTAGCTGGGGGGATTATGGATGCTTTAGTTTTGAGGATAAAAAAGTGATAACTACAGGTGATGGAGGCATGTTAGTAACCAATAATACAAAAAAGCTAAAACTATTAAAATCGTTATCTTTTCATGGTTGGGACCAAGATCCTTGGAAAAGACATCTAAAGAGAAGCGCTAAAAAAAGTTGGTATTATGAAATTCAAAATTTAGGTTACAAATATAATATGAACAATCTACTCGCATCTATAGGCCTCGTACAATTAAAAAAATTGAACAATCTTAATAAAAAAAGAATAATTATTTTAAAGAGGTATTTATCAGGCTTGCAAAATTGTAAAAATATAAATCTCGCATTTCCATACAAACTAGAAAAGTCTTGTTACTGGTTATTAACCTTCAGATCAAAAAAGAGAGATAAACTGATGAGTTTTTTGAAGAAAAAGGGTATTGCTACAAGCGTACATATTATGCCTCTTCCACTTCATCCAATCTATAAAAAATTTAACAAAAAAGTTAATCGTTCACTTAATATTTGGAAAGAATTATTTAGTTTACCATTTTTTCCTGACATAAAAAATTCGCAAATAGACTATGTGATTAAGTCAGTCAAAGAATTTGACAGAAAGTATTAAATTAGTGATTGAAGGCGTTAAAATAAATAAACTTAGGCAGATTGTGGATAACCGAGGAAAGGTGATGCACATGTTAAGAAATGATGACAAGGTTTTCCAAAAATTTGGTGAAATATATTTTTCTACGATCTATTTTAAATCAATAAAAGGTTGGCATTTACATAAGGAATCTTTTTTAAATTACGCATGTATAAAAGGGGAAGTAAAACTTGTTTTATTTGACACGAGAGAAAACTCTTCCTCAAAAAATTTACATCAAGAAATAATACTTTCACCGAAAAATTATAGTTTAGTAACTATTCCGCCTAATGTTTGGAACGGTTTTAAAGGGTTAGATAAAGATGAGTCGATAATAGCAAATTGCCTAACTATTCCACATAATGAAAAAGAAATGGTCAGAAAAGACCCTCTTGATATAAGTTTTAACTATAAGTGGTAATAAACTATAAATTTTTAAATTATCAAAATTAAATGAAAGAGATTAAAACTCAATCCAAGGTCATGATACTAAAATCGTGGCTGGAAAAAAATTTATTTTTTAGGTTATTTAAATTAATAATAAATCCTAAAAATTTATATTTAAAAATGCGAGATATAAAACAAATAAAAAATAAAAATTTAAAAATAAATTGGAGTAAAAGGGTTGATGAATTTGGGAAATATTCTGTTATAGATGCATATCAAACACCCAAAGCAGAATTTAAATATGTAACTAATTTTCAAAAAAAAATTTTATTAGGTAACTTAAAGAAATTTACCTCAGGAAAAGAGAAAAAAATATTAGATTTCGGTTGTGGGACAGGAAGATTTTCTAAAGACTTATCAAAATTAAATAAAAATGCTTCAGTGATTGCTGTTGACAAAGAGAGAAAGCTTATAAAACTTGCGAAACCATCAAATAAAATAAAATACTTTCACTTAAAAAAATTAAGTCAAATTAACTATAAATTTGATATTATTTTTATTGCAAATGTTTTAGGCGGTATTGATATTAAGGAAGTTAAAAAAATATCTAATTTTGTAAATTTAAAATTAAAAAAAGATGGAATTCTACTTCTTAATGAAAATGTAAATAATAATTATGATGGAGAGAAAAACTTTAGTTATTGGATGGCAAGAAGTGAAAATTTTTATTTAAAATTATTTAAAAATTTGTCCCTTAGAAAAGTGGACGAGTATAAATACTTACAGAATGTGACTTCTGTATTTATTGGTAAAAAATGAAATCACCACTTATTAGTATTGTTATGAACTGTCATAATGGTGAAAAATATCTTAAGGACAGTTTGAATAGTATAATTAATCAGACTTATGAGAATTGGGAATTAATTTTTTTTGATAATATTTCTTCAGATAGAAGCAAAAAGATACTTGATCAGTTTAATGATCAAAGAATAAAATACTATCAATCCGAAAAATTTATTAATCTTTACGATGCTAGAAATCTAGCAGTAGAAAAATGTAATGGAAATTTTGTTAGTTTTTTAGATACTGACGATATGTGGGTACAAGACAAATTGGAAAAACAAATAAATTTTATAAAAAAAAATTCAAATTACAAAATTCTCTACACAAATTATTATGTTCTTAAGAATAATGAAAAAAAAATAATGTACAAAAAGGAATTACCTTCAGGTTTTATTACTCAAAAATTATTAGATTTTTATGGAATAGGAATTAATACTGCTTTTTTAGCTAAATCTATTTTTGAGCAGTACAACTTTAAAAAAGATTTAAATATTATTGGTGATTTTGATTTTTTNATANAAACTAGTAAAAAATTTNAAATTGGTTATATTTCTGATCCTCTTACTTTTTANAGAATACATGAAAANAGTTTTACTAAAAAAAATTATAAAATGTATATTAATGAATTAAGTAATTGGATTAGAGAAAATGAAAAAATATTACTTAAAAATAATTACTCTTTAAAAAAACAAAAATTTTATGTTAAGAAACTTAAAATTAAATCTTTTTTAAAAAGATTTCTTAAATTTTGAATTTGAGGGCGTGTAGTTCAGTGGTAGAACGCTACGTTGACATCGTAGAGGTCATAAGTTCAATTCTTATCACGCCCACCAAAATCTAATTAAAAAATTATATGGAAAAAAAAACAGCTGAATATTTTGAGAAATTAAAAAAGAGAATTCCAAAAAACCTAAAAATTGAAAAGGTTTCAAAAGAGAATATTAATTTAGCAAATGAATATCTCAAAACTAGAAAAAACCTAGAATTTAAATTCAGTCCTCTTTCTTCACACTTTGGCGAAAACTGGGACTACGATGAGCATCCTTTAGGATATTTTATGAGAAATACCGATGATAATAAAATTGTTGGTTTTTTAGGAACAATTTGTTCAAGAAGATTTATTCAAGGAAAAGAAATAGTCTGTTGCAACTTAGTACATTGGTTTGTAGAGAAAGAGTTTAGAGTCTTTGCTTATGCTTTTTTCTTTCCTTTAATGGAGAGAGAAATAATTGTTTATGCGACCACACCAAGAGAGTCGATTATAGGTATTTATAAAAAATTTAACTTCGATATTACAACAGCCAAATATACGGCTGGGTTAGGAATAAATTTTCTAACCTTTTTTTCAAAAAATTTTTACAGGTTTTCCATAATAAAAAATAAAGATGAAATTTTGGAACAACTTAATCATGAAGATAGGAAAATTTTTCAG
>PAGZ01000042.1 GCA_002704625.1 Candidatus Pelagibacter sp. | reverse complement strand
TGATAAGAAAGACAATCCTCTGAAAAATGCCCCACATACTCATATTGAATTAAGTGCAAATGAATGGAAGCATTCATACACTAGAGAAGAGGCTGCATTTCCAAATCAGTATTTAAAAGATAATAAATATTGGCCTCCTGTTTCTAGAGTAGATAACGTTTATGGAGATAGAAATTTAGTTTGTTCTTGTCCTAGCCTTGATGAATATAAGGATGAGGCTGCTTAAAAATAAATGAAAATTGCAGTAATTGGTTCAGGAATTTCAGGTTTATCCGCAGCATATAATTTATCCAAAAAATACAACGTTGATTTATTTGAAAAGAACGATCATTTTGGAGTCCACTCATATACTTATGATATAAAAGAAAATAATAGAAAAGTTCCAGTCGATCTTGGCTTTATTGTTTTTAATGAACTTACTTATCCAAATTTAATAAATTTTTTCAAAAAGTTAAAAGTCCCATATGAAAAAAGCGATATGTCTTTTTCAGTTTCAGTTAAAGATTCAACAATAGAGTATGGAGGAAAAGGTTTTAATGCTCTTTTTGCTAGAAAAAACAATTTATTTAATTTCAATTTTATAAAAATGATTTATGAGATAGTATCTTTCTACAAAATAGCACCAATTCTACTTAAAAAAGATTTAAATAATATAACCTTAGGAAATTATTTAGATAGTTCTAAACTTTCAAAATATTTTGTAAATTACCATATCATTCCTATGGTTGCCGCTATTTGGTCAATGCCTTTTTCAAAAGCAAGAGATATACCTTTAGAGTTATTTTTGAATTTTTTTAACAACCATGGCTTATTTAAACTAAAGAACAGGCCTCAATGGTATACTGTTACTAACAGAAGCAGAACATATGTTTCAAAAGTTTTAGAAAAAATTAACGGAGATTACTTTAAAAATTATAAAATTAAAAAAATTTCAAGAAGCGAACATAATGTAAGACTTTTTTTTGACTCATCAGTAGATTATCGAGATTATGATCATGTTATATTATCATGTCATGCAGATGAGAGCCTAAAACTTATTGATAAACCAACTCGAGATGAAGAAGAGATTCTTAAAGAATTTACATATATTAGTAATACAGCTTATCTACATACGGATACAAATTTAATGCCGAATAAAAAAAATGCTTGGTCAAGTTGGAATTCATTATCTAAAAAAGATTTAACAAAAACCTGCGTCACTTATTGGCTTAACAAACTTCAAAATTTAGAAACGAAAGAAAATTATTTTTTAACTATAAATCCAATTTGTGATGTTGAAAAAAGTAAAATTATAAAAAAGATAAATTTTACCCATCCATATTTAAATATCAAAAGTTTCCAAATGCAGAAACGATTAAATACTTTACAGGGGAAGAAAAGGATATGGTTTTCTGGAAGTTATTTTGGTTACGGTTTTCATGAAGATGGATTAAATTCTTCTTTAGAAATGTTAAAACAATTTGAGGGTAAAGATGGAGACTTGCATATACAAGGGTATAGTTACGCATCGAAGATTTAAACCAAAAAGACACTTTTTTTCTTATAAAACTTTTTCTGTTTTCTTCGATTTAGACGAACTAAAAGATCTAGAAAAAAATATTTTAATATTTTCTCTGAACAGATTCAATTTATTTAGTTTTTATAATAAAGATCACGGGGACAGAGATGGTGCCGACTTAAAAGAATGGGTCAAAAGTACTTTAAAAAATTTTGATATAAATTCTAAAATCTCAAAAATAAAACTTCTTTGCTTTCCTAGAATTTTTGGTTATGTGTTTAATCCTTTAAGTATTTTTTACTGTTACAATGATAATAGTGAATTAAAAGCAATTCTTTACGAAGTCAAAAATACTTTTAATGAACAACATACATATGTTTTTCCCGTAGAAAAAAGTTCTAAAATTATTACACAAAATTGTAATAAAAGATTTTATGTATCGCCATTTATGGAAATGGAAACAGCTTACAACTTTAGATTGGTAGAGCCAACTCAAACGCTTAGCATATTTATTAAACAGACGGATGAAGAGGGCATAATACTATCCGCATGCCAGATAGGTAGAAGAGAAAACATATCCACAAAGCAATTGATAATTAATTTCTTCAAACACCCCATGATGACTATTAAAATTATTATGGCGATACATTTTGAAGCATTAAGACTATGGAAAAAAGGAGTTAAATTAGTAAAGAAAAAAACAAAAATAAAAAATAATTTGTCTTTAGAAAAATGATTTTAAATCCATATAAAATTTCAGAAAACTTTGTTTTAAAAAAACTAAAATATATTAGAAATGGGAATTTAAATTTAAATAATCACGATGGAAAATTTTATAATTTCGGAGATATAAATAGCAATTTAAAAACTAAGATTAAAATTAATAACCCTAAATTTTATTTTGATATAGTTAGAGGTGGAAGCTCAGCTTTGGCAGAATGCTATATTAAAAATGATTTCGAAACTTCAAATTTACCCTCACTTATAGAACTTACTGCAAAAAATATTGATATTACGTATAAGTTTTCTGGTATATTGAATATATCAGCAATAAAAAATATTTTTAGAAAGTTCTTCCTATCAAACACTAAAAGAAAAAGTGAAGAATATATTTCTAAACACTATGATCTTGGTAACGAGTTTTTTTCAGCTTGGCTCGATAAAACCTTAACATATTCATGTGGAATTTTTGAAAAACCTGAGCAAGGACTAGAAAGTGCTCAAATTAATAAATACAATAAACTTATTGATCTTATTAAACCGAAATCTGGTGATAAGATTTTAGAAATAGGTTGTGGATGGGGTGGATTTGCTGAACATCTTTTAAAAAATTATGACGTTCAATTAGATTGTATTACTATTTCAAAAAAACAATATGAATATACAAAAAATAGAATGAGACGACTTGGATTAAATAATAAAGTTAATGTAAAATTTTTAGATTATAGAGATTTAAAAGACAAGTATGATGCTATAGCCTCTATCGAAATGATAGAAGCTGTGGGAGAGAAATATTTAAATAAATATTTTTCTACAATAAAAAATAATCTAAAACCCAATGGTGTTGGAGCAATTCAGGCAATTGTTATCAGAGATGAATTATTTAAAAGATATAGAAAAAATCAGGATTTTATTCAAAAATATATTTTTCCTGGTGGTTTTCTACCGTCTCTAGAGTCTATAAAAAACTATTCTAACAAAACAGGTCTTGTACTTAAGAGCTACAACTCTTATGGCAATCATTATTCTAAAACATTAAGTGAGTGGAGAAAAAATTTTATTAATTCTTGGAGCCAGATTTCAAAACAAGGTTTTGATAACTCTTTTAAAAGAATATGGGACTTTTACTTTTCATATTGTGAAGCTGGATTTAATTCTAAAAATATAGATTTAATTCAGTTTTCTGTTAAAAATAAATAAAATATGAGATATATTTTAACTTTATTTTTAACTTTTTTTTTAACAAATTGTGTAGCAGGTATGAAACCACAGGATTTTAAAGATCAAAAACCCAGATTAGTTATTGAAGAGTTTCTAAAAGGAAATGTTAAAGCCTATGGTATTTTACAAAATAGAGGTGGAAAGGTAACAAGGCAATTTTCTGCTGATTTGAATGGTAAATGGGATGGCAAAGAACTTATTTTGGATGAAAAATTTAACTGGGCAGATGGTGAAGTTCAAACAAGGCAGTGGAAGATAATAAAAAAAGATGAAAATCATTATGAGGGAACAGCAGAAGATGTTGTTGGTATTGCAAAAGGCTATTCTTATGGATCAGCATTTAAATTTGAATATATTTTGCTTGTTCCAGTTAAAGGAAAGGAAATCAAAATTTCTTTTGACGATTGGATTTTTAAACAAAGTGATACAATTGCTATCAATAGAGCAAAAATGACAAAGTTTGGTTTCAAAGTAGCTGAATTGACTGTAGTTTTTGTTAAAAATTAATTTATTTATTAACAAATTTACTAATAAGATAATTATAAACTTTGTTAGGTAATATCTGAAATATTTTATAAATAAATGCTATTTGAGGTGGAAATATAATCTCAAAAGATTTTTTGTTAACTAGTCCATTATAAATTTTTTCTGCTGCATAACTTGTGTCTTTAAGGAAGGGCATTTTAAATTCATTTTTATCTGTTAAAGCTGTCTTAATAAATCCAGGAGAAATTAAAGTAACTCTTATATTAAATTTTTTAAAATCAAAATAAATTCCTTGTGTAAAATTATTAAGTGATGCCTTTGAAGGTGTATAACCAGATGATTTAGGCAAACCCCTGTAGCCAACTGGTGATGAAACAATTGCAAGATGACCATTTTTTTTACTTTTAAAGTATTCTTCAACAGCCTTAACGCAGCTAACAACACCTAAAAAATTTACTTCCATTACATTTTTAATGTTCTCGACATTTATACCTTTCTCTGACTTTCTTTCATAAGTGCCAGAACTAAAAATACATAAATCTATATTTCCAAAATCTTTTAAAATTTTATCAAAAGTTTCTTGTGTTTTTTTAGTATCCGTCACATTCATAGGATAGGCAAAAATATTTTCATTTTTAGCAATTTCATTTAAAATTTCTGTTCTTCTAGCAGAAATTGCAACCCTCCAATTTTCTTTTGCGAATTTTTCAGCAACAGCTTTTCCAATGCCGCTACTGGCGCCTGTTATCCAAACTTTTTTCTGGTTTTCGCTCATAATAAATTATATCTCATACTTATGTTTAATAATAAATATTTATCTTTAGCAATTATAGTTTTAATTACTTTTTTGGCTTCTGCAATAGGTGGAGTTGTAACATCATTGTATAAAGAACCATGGTATTCACAAATAATCCAACCATCTTTCAGTCCTCCCTCTTGGATATTCGGACCTGTTTGGACAACATTATATATACTAATGTCAATTGCAATTTGGTTTAATTGGTTAATTCAAAAAGATTATAAAACTATTAAAATTTACTTTGTTCATATATTTTTTAATGGTATTTGGAGCATTATTTTTTTTGGCTTTCATCAAATTTTATTAGCATTTTTGAATTTGTTGATAATATTATTTTTTATTCTTTGGCTAATGATGATTTATTATAAAAATACCAAATTAAGTTTTTTACTAATGATACCTTATTTGTTATGGTCTACTTACGCTTTGTTACTTAACGGAAGTATTTTATATTTGAATTAGTTATGGATGATATCGTTATTATAGGTGGTGGAATAATTGGAACTGCATCTGCATATTTTTTATCCAAAGAAGGAAGAAAAGTTAAAGTAATAGAACAAGATCCAACTTTTAAAAAAGCATCTTTTCCACTATCCTTAGGTGGTTTTAGAAGACAGTTTTTTCAAAAAGAGAATATATTGTTGGGCAAATATGCAAGAGAATTTATATTTCAGGTTCCAGAGTTATTAAAAACTAAGAAGAACCCAAAACCAACTGCAAGCATAGTTCCAAATGGTTATTTGTTCCTTTTCGGATCAGATCATGCTCCAGAACAATACGAAGCTCTTAAAAATCATAAAGAGTGTGATGCAGGAACAAAAAATATTAAAGGATCAGAGTTAAAAAAAAAATTTCCATATGTTAATGATGAAGGTATTGAAACAGTTACTTATACTGACGATAAAAAGGAGGGTTGGATAGATCCATACCTATTTCATGGGGCGTTAAAAAACAAAGCATCAGAATTAGGAGCAGAGTTTGTTAAAGGGGAAGTTAAAAACGTTTCTGAAATCAAATCAAATATTATAATTTGTGCCGTAGGCTATAATACAAACAATTTACTTAACGATGTTCCTGTTGTTCCACAGAAACACACTGTTTTCAGAGTAAGCTGCCCTAATCATATTCCCGAAATGCCTTTAACTTCTGACTTTACCACAGGCGTTTATTGGCGACCCGAGGGCAAAGAATATTTAGCTGGATCACCAATTTCAAAATTTAATGCAAAAGATCTCGAACCAGATTGGGATCATTTTGAAGAATTAGTCTGGCCTGCTTTAGCAAAAAGAGTTCCTATTTTTGAGCAACTTAAACTGACCGGAGGTTGGGCGGGCTATTATGATTGCAATAAGCTAGATAATAATGCTGTTATTGGAAAACACCCAAAATATAAAAATTTATATTTGGCATCAGGTTTTACCGGAAGAGGTCTTATGCAGGCACCAGGGATTGGAAGAGCATTAACAGAATTAATTACAACAGGATCATATCAATCTATTAATTTAAGTGCACTTTCTGTTGAAAGAGTTTTGCAAAATAAAAAAACACCAGAGCCATATGTTTTATAAATGAAATCAAATTTTCTAAACAGAATCTATCGAGCAATCAAAATTGATCCTGAATTATATGAGGAAGTTGAACATGACAAATCAGCAACTTTACAGGCAGCAATTGTTGTAGTTTTATCAAGTCTTGCCGCAGGAGTTGGTGCTATTCATTTGGGCGCTTCAAATTTTTTTTTAGGACCTCTAGTATCACTAGCAAGCTGGTACTTTTGGGCATTTCTAATTTTTATAGTAGGGACAAAATTATTTCCTGACAAAGAAACAAAAAGCGACCACGGTGAATTATTAAGAACCATTGGTTTTTCCAGCGCGCCTGGTTTAATTAGAATTTTTGGCATAACACCTGAACTTATGACAGTAACCTTTATTGGTTCATCCTTTTGGATGCTAGTATGTATGGTTGTGGCAGTAAGACAGGCTTTGGATTATAAAAGTTTGTGGAAAGCTTTTGGTGTAGTAGTAATGTGTTGGTTTATTCAAGCTTTTCTTTTGTTTGTAATTTTAATTTTTTTAAATAAATAATTTTTTACAATTTAGTTGGATTTGGTTTGCCTTTATATACAATTTTAGGATCAAATTTTTTTTTAGTTTCTTTAAATTTAATTTCAATTTTTTCTGTGTTTTCTATTTTACCGAGGGGTATTGATCTATAAAAACATGTTTTGTACCCAACATGACAACTTGCTCCATTGCCAATATCCACAATCATCCAGATAGAGTCCTGATCATCATCAATTCTAATTTCAACAACTTTTTGAACAAAACCACTAGTTTGTCCTTTACGCCAAATTTCATTTCTGGATCTGCTCCAATAATGAGCCTCTTTTGACTCAATAGTTTTTTTTAAAGCAACCGAGTTCATATAACCGTGCATAAGGACCTCACCATTTGAAGAGTCTGTAGTAACAACGGGTATTAGACCATTATTATCAAATTTAGGTGATAATAATTTACCCTCTTCTACGGCAGCGACATTTTCTCTCTTTTTAAACATTTGATTAAATTAATAAAAAAATAGTAGAATAGCAATTTGCATTAACAAAATTTAATGTATATGAAGGTTTCAGACTATGAAAATTGTTAAAAATACTGAAAAACTTGATATTAAAAGTAACATTTCCGACAAAGAAGCTGAGGAAGCATTCAAAGTTATACTAAAATGGATAGGCGAGGATCCTAATAGAGAAGGTCTTTTAGAAACACCTAAAAGAGTAACAAAAGCTTTCAAGGAATATTTTAAAGGATACAATCAAGATTATTCGACAGAGTTAAGAAAAACATTTGGAGATGTCGAAGGTTACGATGATATGGTTTTGCAAAAAAATATATCAATTTATAGTCATTGCGAACATCATATGGCCCCAATTATTGGAATAGCACATGTAGCATACTTGCCAAATAAAAGAATAGTTGGTTTAAGCAAATTAGCTAGAACTGTTGAAATATTTTCTAAGAGACTTCAAACACAGGAAAGACTAACTATGCAAATTGCAAATGCATTAGCCAAAGGTCTTGATGCACATGGTGTTGCAGTAACAATTGATGCTACCCACCAGTGCATGACTATGAGAGGTATAAAAAAAGAAAAAGCGACTACTGTTACGAATTATTTTACTGGAAAATTTAAAGAGGATTTAAGTTGCCAAAATAGATTTTTAACATTTATCGCTGATAAAAATTAATCTTCATCCTCATCTCTCCAATTGTCTATGTAAAATTTATAACAGGCATAAGTAACTGCTATTATCCCATAACAAAAAGCGAATAATAAACCATCTTTTTTTCCAAGAAAATACCAACTTATCTGAAAAACCAAAATTGGTGATATTAAAATTATTAATATTATGCTTAATCTTACATAATATGGAAATTTTTGTTTCATAATTAAATCATATGAAATTAAAAAAAATAATTGTTATATTAATTTGTCACATGTAGTATAAAAAATGCCAAAAAAATTCAAAGCAATCGTAATCGACAATCAAAATGAGAAGTTTACAAGAGAAGTAAAAGAGTTAAGCACCGATGATCTTAAAGATGGAAGCGTGTTAGTTAAAATTGATTATTCGAGTTTAAATTTTAAAGATGCTTTAATATTAAATAATGGTGGTCGAATTGTAAGAAAATATCCATTTGTCCCTGGAATTGATTTTTCAGGAATTGTTGAGGAGTCAGAAGATAATAAATTTAAAAAAAAAGATAAGGTAATACTTACAGGTTTCAGGGTTGGTGAAATGTATTTTGGTGGTTTCTCGCAATACGCAAAAGTAAATTCAGATTTTTTAGTAAAAATTCCCAATGATCTAGATAGTCTTAAAGTAATGAAGATGGGAACTGCTGGTCTAACAGCTTTGCTATGTGCCTTTGCCGTGAAGGCAAAAGAGGAACTTTTAATGGGTTCAAAAGTAAAAGATGTTTTAGTTACTGGCGCAACAGGCGGTGTCGGAAGTTTTGCTGTAATGGCTTTATCTAAAATGGGATATGATGTTCATGCAGTAACTGGAAAAAAAGAAAAACATGAATATCTTAAGAAACTTGGAGCAAAAAATATTTTAGACAGAAACCAATTTTTAGGAGAAAGTAAACTTCTCGAAAAAGGCTTATGGGACTGTGTTGTCGATACAGTTGGTGGTGAAGGATTAACTAAAATATTAGCCCAAACGAAACCAGGAGGAATAGTTGCTTTGCCTGGAAATGCGGGAGGAAATAAAATTTCAACTAATGTCATGCCCTTCGTGATAAGAGGCATAAAGTTGTGGGGAATAGATTCATCTGGTGCATCAGTTAAAAGAAAAGAGTTTGTGTGGAATGAAGCATCTAAACTGATTGATTTTTCATTGATTGATAATTCTATAAAAGAGGTTTCTTTAAAAGAATTACTAGAGATATTTCCAAGAATACTTAAAGGCGAATTGTCAGGTAGAATTGTAGTAAATCCTAACAAATAACCTATGGACTGGGATAAATTAAAAATTTTTCATACAGTAGCTGAAGCTGGAAGTTTTACAAAGGCATCAACAATCTTAAATTTAAGTCAATCAGCTATAAGTCGACAAATACAGTCTCTAGAGAAAGATTTAAAAATTCATCTTTTTGAACGACATGCTAGAGGTTTAGTTCTTACAAATAATGGAGAATACTTATTTAAAACTGCTCATGAAGTCATATCAAAATTAAAAGATGTTGAAGCAGCACTTGGTGATGAAAAAGATAAACTTAGCGGCAAACTAATCGTTACAACAGTTGTTAGTTTTGGAACAACTTGGCTCACCCCTCGAATAAAAGAATTTATGGATCTTCATCCCGGAATGGAAATAGANTTAATATTTGATGANNAAGAACTNGATNTNGCNACACGNCAAGCNGATGTNGCAATNAGAATGAGAAGNCCNAAACAATTAAANNTAATNCANAAAAANTTTGTNGATTTTAATTATCATATTTANGGNTCNAATNAATATTTAGANAAAAATGGNTATCCAAANNNNTTAAAAGATTTNGANAANCATAANTTTATTACTTATGGNAAAGGNGCNCCNTCNCCNGTNTATAANCCNGANTGGGTNTTAAAAGTTGGAGCAAAAGATGGAAAAAAAAGAAAATCTTTAATGAAAGTGAATAGTGTTTATGGTTTGCTTCTAGCAGTACAAAGCGGTGTTGGCCTGGCAGCTTTACCTGACTATATTGCACATAATATAAGTGGAATTACAAAAGTTTTACCTGACGAACCTGGCAAACCAACCGAAACCCATTTTGTTTATCCTGCTTCTTTAAAAAATAATGCAAAATTAGTGGCCTTTAGGAATTTTTTATTTAGCAAAGTTAACGAGTGGAAATTTTAGTTAATAAGTTTCAGTTTTAATTTTAAGTTTTGCACCTTCTTCGATCGAGAGGTTTTTTTGATTTAAAACACCATCTACATTTGCCGAAGATTTAATTTTTATTGTATCTGAATTTATATTTCCTTTTGTTTCCCCACCTAACATTGTAGTTGAGGCACTTATATTGCCTGTAATCTTTGACCCTGAGTGAGTTTGTAAATAATCGGCTGTAACATCACCTTCAATTTTTGAGTCAAGTATCAGTTTCTCTTTTTCAACTATGTCTCCTTTAACAGACACATCAGACAACAATACAGAAGTTCTTTCAGTCATTAATTTGATCGTACAATTATAAGTTGAGAAAATCAAATGATTAAAATATTCAAAAAATATAGTAAATATAA
Source organism: Candidatus Pelagibacter sp. (assembly GCA_002704625.1). The sequence continues at coordinate 2,676 of PAGZ01000042.1, read as the reverse complement.
TACAAATTCAGGATTAAAATTACATGATACCATTAAAAGACGATAATCCAGTAAGTACAAAACCCATAGTGAGTTACAGTATTATTGGATTTTGTATTATTATTTTTTTGGCCCAACTTGGACTGAGTCAGGAAGAACTTTATAACTTCACTTATTCGTACGGTTTAATTCCATCAGTATTTATGGGTATAGATCAATTACCCGATGATTTGTATAGAATTTCACCTGTTGGAACGATCTTTACCTCAATGTTCATGCACGGTGGCTGGATGCATCTAATTGGCAATATGCTTTATTTATGGATTTTTGCAGATAATATTGAAGATGATTTAGGCACATTAAATTTTGTAATTTTTTATTTCGTTTCAGGAGTGGGTGCGGCTATGGCTCAAATATTAATGGACATAAATTCACAAATTCCGATGATTGGTGCTAGCGGTGCAATAGGGGGTGTGTTAGGAGCGTATTTAATAAACTATCCCAATGCTAAGGTATTAGTTTTAATTCCATTTGGATTTTTTAGTCAATTAATTAAAATTAGATCTATTTATGTATTGGGTTTTTGGTTTATTTTACAATTTATAAACTCTTTTTTTTCGTCATCTTCTGGTGGAGGTGTGGCATATGCAGCGCATATAGGAGGTTTTATCACAGGAATTATTTTGATACTATTCTTTAATAAGAAAAAAAATAAAAATAAAAGAATAAACAAAACAAACAGAACTAACAAAGGCCCCTGGGAACAATGAGCTATATTATACCTTTTATAATTTTAATAACTGTAGTTGTTTTTGTTCATGAATATGGACACTATTACTTTGCTAAAAAATACGGCGTAGGTGTAACCGATTTTTCAATAGGTTTTGGAAAAGAAATTTTTGGTTTTGAAGATAAAAGCGGAACAAGATGGAAGTTTTGTATTGTACCTTTAGGTGGTTATGTAAAATTTTTTGGTGATAGGAATGTTTTTAGCCAGTCAGAACAAGAGGAAATTTTAAAAAAATATAATAAAAACGATCAAAACAAACTTTTTGTTACAAAACCACTTTATCAAAGAGCTTTAATCGTTGCAGGAGGACCTTTAGCTAACTTTTTACTATCTTTAATCATTTTTTCGTGCATTTATATGTTTATAGGTAAGGACTTTACTCCTGCAAAAATAGAGGAGGTCTCTATTGAAAGTCCAGCAGAAATATCCGGATTAAAAAAAAATGATATAATAACTTCAATAAATGGAAATAAAATTGAAAGTATTCTTGAAGTATCAACTTTTATAAATACAGCTCAAAATGAAAAAATAAATATTAAAGTCTTAAGAGATGAAAAGGAAATTTCTTTTGTAACAAAACCTAATATTGTTGATTCGACTGATGCTTTTGGAAATCCAATAAAAAAGAAAATTATTGGAATTAAAATAGCACCGGCCAGTGATGGTTTTAACAAAGAGAAATTGGGTCCAACAAAAGCTCTATATTATTCAGTTAAGGAAATTTGGTTTGTTATTAAAACAACAATGGAATTTATTGGTTCCCTTTTTCAAGGGAAAGGTGACACATCTCAGTTAGGTGGTCCCATTAAAATTGCGAAAATTTCTGGCCAAGTAGCAGAATTTGGTTTTTTGGCATTTCTAAGCACGGTTGCATATATTTCAATTAGTTTAGGTCTTATAAATTTNTTNCCNATNCCNTTNNTAGATGGNGGACATTTAATGTTTTANNNNTTTGAAAAANTTTTNGGNNGACCNNTNAAACCAAGCTACTCAAGAAGGTTTTTTTCGAATCGGTCTAGTTTTACTAATTTCATTAATGATTTTTACAACATTTAACGATTTGAAAGACTGGGGTCTTTTTCAATAAAAGAATTTAAAGGCTAAAAAAGCTAATAAAATTAACACTTTTTCAATATATACTGTATGTTGTGTTAATATTTATAATAGATACTATATTTTCGTTGATTTTGTTGAATATTTGTAGACATATAAAAAAAGCAATAAAAAAGAGGCTAAAATGAACAAAAAACAACTAGTTAATAAAATCGCGACTTCTATGAGCCAAAGCAAGGCTGATGCAGAAAGAATGTTCGATACAATTACTGGGATTATCCTAGATTGCCTTAAAAATGATGAAGCCGTAAAAATTGCAGGTTTCGGAACTTATAAGGTAGCTAAAAGAAAAGCTAGAATAGGGCGAAATCCTCGTACTGGAGAGCAGATACAAATCTCTGCTTCTCAGAAGGTTAAATTCCTTCCAGCTAAAGGCTTAAAAGATATGTTCAACAAATAATCTGATTAAACAGCCCCCGGAATAGAAATTTCAGGGGTTGTTTAAAAACGCCACACCCCTTGCAAAAACTGCATAACTAAATTTATCACATAACGTAACTCTTTTCTGATTAATCATTTAAAAATTTAGATCTAACAAAGGAGTAAGTATGAAAAAAATACTTGGTTACTTTATTGCAGGTGCAGCACTTTATTTCAGCTTTGCTGGTTTAGGGTACGCTAATACGACTGTATCCGCAGAAGTACAATACATATTTAATACAATATTATTTTTAATGTCAGGTTTTCTGGTTATGTGGATGGCAGCTGGTTTTGCCATGCTAGAATCAGGGCTGGTTACATCTAAAAGTGTATCAGCGATCTGTGCAAAAAATATAGGTTTATATTCAATTGCT
>PAGZ01000041.1 GCA_002704625.1 Candidatus Pelagibacter sp. | reverse complement strand
GAAAGACCAACACCAGAGCCTGTTTTTAGAGAACGAGTGAGAAATGTTATATTAGCGGCAGATCAAATCCAGTTTGGTGATAAATTAGGTAAAGTAGCTATGCTTGTTCAAGTTCCAGAAGAAGAGAGAAGATATGGTATTGAAAAGCAAACTACTGATATGTTAAATGAACTATTATCTGATATTCCTAATTCACAGAGAACACAAAGTGTGTTAAATAATATTCATAGAATGATTGAACGTTATAAGCAACTCAGAACAGAGTTTTCTAAGTTTGATCAAAATGGTAATGCTTTAATGCCCGATATTCAAGGTGCTGATTATAAACCATTAGTTGAATCACTAGAAGTTCTCAATCAAAAGCTTTATTGGATTCTTCCTGTTGTTAAAAATATTAAAAAACTCTATGACATTGATGAAGATGTTAGCACAGTATATGATGATGTTTCACCAGAAACTCTCGCAGCAGTGCGAACTGCTGAAACTGAAGTTATGCAATCTTTTAAAGAAGGAAGAATACCAGATGGACAAAATGGTTATGATTTTATGATCAAAAAAATGCAACAATATTGGACACCATTTAATCCGCCTGGAACTCCTGATGCCAGCATTGCTAATAAAATAGTTCAAACCAATATAGCGACTGTTGTTGATAATCTACAAAACTTTTATTCTTCTGTTGCCAAAAATGACGATATTAGACGAAAGCGCTTTTTAATTCAAGAATATAATTTAGGGTTAAACACATTAGAATCACAACGGGTCAGAGGAGGCGATAGTGTTGTAAAAATTAAATCAGTTACACAACCAGATACTGTTAGCATTAAATCATTTTTAACCTTACCAGAATCAGCTGTTACATTTTCACACGTAAATCTTCCATCTACTGATATTCTTATGAAATGTAATTTGGCACAAAATCACTTATCCTACTGGAAAGCTTTAAATAAATTAACTAATGTTATTGTTCAACCAATTACTGCAGATCCAGTAGAGTTTGATGAAACAACATATCTGCAAGATATTAGAGAATATCTGCCAAATGAAGATTCTGATATTACATATGAAGAATACCTAAAAAAAATTGTTCCAAAAACTCGTGTATTGTTTGCACTTGTTAATAAACACATAAAAGGTAAATTAACAATGCATGCTGTTTTAACATATCTAGAACCATTCTTGGTTTATCAAAAAGATTTGTCATTTAAACAGTATGAAGAAATTGTACAGTTTATTGGCGAAAAAATTAATACATGGAAAAAAAACTATGTTGTCAGAAGAAGGGATTTTGAAAATCTATTATCTGGCCAACAACTCCCTGCTGGTTCAAACACAATACTAAGCCTTTTCAAATCGCATCCTGAATATGAAGAACAGATAAAACTAAGCTATTATCTAGATAAGATTCCACTAGAGGATTATACCACGTCAGAAATTATGGTTTTAATGAATAGCTTAGATTATTCCAGATTTTTCAGTAATAGTGTTGCTACAGCAAATAATATATTAAAACTTCCAGATAATTCTGCTGAAGCACTACAAGCAGAGGGTTCAATTCAAGCCAAGATTGAAGCAATTAAAATGACAGAAACTCAGCAAGATTGTGAAACAAGAGTTTTATCTAAGAAATATCTTGCTATGGATGAATTGCAAGCTGATAATGGTAAGACTATTTTTTTTGATAAACAATATGATCAAACACCTTACATGATATATGAAGATGTATACAAAGAAGAATTAGAAATACTTGCTCAGGAAAATGATTGGCTTAGCTATGAAAAAACTATTTGGTTAGCTGATAAGTTAGAAAAAACAAATGGTATTAGCAAAAATAATGCTATACGTGATTCTGAAGCTATGATAATTGGTAAAAGAGAAATTGCTGATGGTGATTATGCAGTGCTTATATTAGAAGAACGTGAAACAAATCCAGTTTTATATTACAAACGAAGAGATAATACTTGGGAAAGAGATACTACCCTTGATCCTACTGAACAAGCAGATATGTCATCTATCTTCTGTAATACTGCAGAAAAATGTATATCAGTTGGCAATAACTGTAATTCTATTGATAAGGCAGCATTAGATATTCAAAAAATAGCGATGCAGCAGATGACAAAAGAGTTTGTAGATAACTTAGAAGAAGGTACACAACAAATTGAAGCCAAACTAAGAAAATTAACTGAAAGTACAAAAGCTAGATTACCTGCTCTGAAAAAATTAGTAGAAGAGGAAGCTATGAAACATGATCTTGCTAAATATAAGTTAGGTGGCGAAGCACTTGAAGTAGTGGAGATAAAATCTCCAGCATCAGATATTCTAGATTTAATTCTTTCACAAAGTGATTTTGTTAAAAGACAAAACGATATTTCTAAGTTTGTAGCACAATTTACCCGGGCTGCACTACCAGTTGAAAGTGAATCACAATGGTGGTTGTACTGTATTCAGACTGGCGCACAGTTGCTACCTACATTCTTATCAAAATTAGCGAATGCTTTCATAGTTGGAGATAATTATTTTATGGTTTTACAGCGTATTGCTGCTGAACAAGGTATTTTAGGTGAAGATGGAGAAGCGATTATTGATAAATATACTGGCAGAGTTATTACAAAAATAGACTTCAGTGCAGACGAAGGGTTCGATGCATCAGGATTTGCTGTTAAAACCCGAGAAATGATGGAAGCAGAACTAGGCACAGCTTTGGCACAAGCACCAAATGAAGAAATTGAACAATTTTCTGACCCAGAGACAGAAAAAATTGCTAGAGTTATGCGTGCACTATCGCGTTATACGGGTCTTGATACCGCTGTGCTGGAAGATTTTGTCATTAGTGAAACTGCAAAATTACTATCCAAAAGTATGCCTGCTAGAGCAGATTATGAAAAAGCACTAGCAGCCGCATCTGAGAAAAAACGCAAGAAACTTGATCCATATGATACTGTATATGATCAAACACTAATCTTATTAACAATGAGTTTTCTTTTAATAGGCATTCAAACTGTAGTTCCTTCTCTTAGAACCAGGAAAACTTATCCTGGATGCATCAAATCATTTTCAGGTTATCCCAGTTTTGGTGATGCAGATAAAAGTGGAATTGAATATATTGCATGCATTGCTAACAATATTAAAAGTTCTATTGAACCATGGAACTCTTTACAGAAGCTTAGCCAAAATAAAATTGTTTCTAAAATGGAAGCATTAATTGGTAAGTTTATTCTTCCAATGACAACGATTCAAGAAAGAATTGCAACAAAACAAGACTATAGTGCTATTAATCAAGAAGAAGTTATTCCTCAAATACATGATATTAGCAACTGGATTAACTTTTTACCGCCTTTAAAACCTGTATCTGTAAATGTAACAGCTCCAACAAAAGAATTTCAAGAACAGTTTTTACAAGAATTGCGCAAAGGTAGTAAAGCTCAATTAAACAAAATTGATGCTCTAAGATCTAAGCTAATATATTTAGCATTATCAATAGAAGAAAATATTCAAAAAGTTGTTAGCCAAAATGTAAATGAAAATAGTGCTGTTCTTTCTAATAACGCCAATGTTCCATATTTAGAGAATGCTTGTTGTAACGATGGAGAAGATAACACATTTCAGTTTTTTGCTTCAAGATCTAGTGAAATTGTTGTAGAAAATAACATTGTAAAAGATTTGAGAGCGGTATTAGATGATGTTAGTAAAATGGCAAGGGCACCCATACTTTTTGATCCAAGTGATACGAGATTAATTTATCCAGAAATTGCCTCCGAGTTTACAGAGGAAACTATTTACAAAGCATTTATAGTTTACTGTAAATATAATTCGAATATTCCAATTAGTGAAGAGTTACGTGCAATTTGCATGGATAAACCAGATCAATTTGATATTTCTGCATCTATTGAAGAAAAAATACGACAGCTTCGCAGAGATGGTAAAAACTTTGATGAATCAAGTCTTGCAAATCTTATGTCTATTATTAACCGAAAAAATATAGTAAGATTATCTTTGAGAACAATTATAATTAGTAATATTCAGAAAATTAGGGATAGATTGATCGCGCTTCAAGATCTTGATCAAGTTACATTTCCCAAACCGTTTATAACTAATATGCTTGCAGTAATGGATCGGTTTGGATCTGAAGACTTTGTTGCAGATAAAGATAGTGAACAAGTTAGATCCATGAAGAATTATCTCTCTACTGTAAATGATCAAATGACTGGAGTTGTATCTGATTTTGTGCGGAGAAACTTTTCAAAACAACATGCAACATTTTTAGATTGCATTCAAACTATTACTGACTTTCGCTCAGATGGAGGTCCCCAAGATATGTTTAAAATGTGTGAGTTTATGAAAAATGGCATTTGGTTATTTGCAAGAGTATTCCCCAATATTATAATCAACCAAGTAAAGTACGATAATACAAAGATTCCATCTTGTTGGAATCTCTCTGAGATTCATCAAAGAGATATTAAAAATCAAGCAGCCGATCACTACAAACCATTATTACCATTTTACAATGATAACTGCTTAGCAAACTTTTTAACATTATTCCAGCAAGAAAATAGAGATATTTGGTTAACTGCATGGGATACAATGTATTTGGCACCAGTAATATCAGGTGATAGTGAAGTAAGTTCTATATTTGATGAGAGAATGACGCGATTATTATTCAAGTTTTACATGTTAGATCTTATGATGCAGATGATTGAATTAACAGACAATGAAGAACTTTATCAGAAACAAACAGATAGACCATGCAATCCATTATTGCGTCCTCAAGAAGTAGATGTTGCTATGGTTGGTGATCAATTTCCAATGTTAGAAATTATGAGTGGAGCTAAAAAAGAAATGTCAGAAAAAGTAGCAAAAGTAATAACCGGTTTTATGACAATTATTTGTAGCGATAAAAAATCAATTGACTTAAATTATAATGATTTAATGGATAAAGTAACCAGAAGCAAGGAAAAAGAAAAAGATATAATTGTACAATTTTTAACAGATCTTAGTGATGAAGAAAGAGAAATTGAAAATCTGTTTAAAAATCATAGAATTGGTCAATGGTCTGTTGGTATGCAAAAAGGTTTTAGAGTATATCAGGGAGATACTTATGATAAAGAACGCGAAGATATTGAAAAACTTACAATTCTTGAAAGAAAATTAAAACAGGTTGATGGAGTAACTGAAGGATTAATGGATATGTTTGCAATGGAGGCTATTATGGAAGGCAATGAAGCAGCAATGATAGAAGCAGAAGCATTTGGCATTGAGTATAATGGCGAAGATAACAATATTGGAGATGAAGATTTTGATGATGAATTATAAATTATGCCTTGGGATTGTAGGGAAGATGTAAACATTTAATAGTCTAGTTTCTATAAGATATTGGTTATATTGTGTTATTGAAAAACTTAATATATTATTTTAGAATACTGGTAAGTATATAATTAAAAAAAAACTAAAATAATGGTGGTGTAGATAGGCAAAAATATTTTTAGTTTTTAACTATTTTCAAAAGTCAATTTGGAGAATTTTGGATATAGATCCTTGATTTAACTAAAAATATTTTTGGGTTTTGAAAACGTGTTTTTTTTATACGTTTATTTAGACGCCCTAGGTAATTTTTATCATATAAATTAAAAAACATGTAGGGTCTTTATGTAGGTAAGAAATCGCTTTAAAAAAGGCACTATTTTTAAAAAAATTACGGAAGGAGAAATGAAACATTTGAAACATTGATGAAACATCGAAAAGGCGTTTTTTACCCTTTTAAAAGTTAATTTTAATGTATTATTTGCATAACTACTAAACAAATAATATATTATTATTATTATTTTTAACCTACATACTTTGATTTGAAACAAAAAAGGGGAGAATGAAACAAAATATTTTAACCTACATAAAATCATTTAAGAAAAATATGTTAATTTTATAACAAGCCACCAATGTCAAAGAAATATATATGTCAAGGATGTAATTTCTCTACAAACAGTACAAAAGATTGGAAAAGACACTTAGATACCAAGAAGCATCAAAAACTTAATAATAAAAATAATATAAATAGTGAATGGCAGTGTCCAGTTTGCAATTTAATATTTGGAAGCAGAACAACTTTATGGAGGCACAAAAAACAATGCGAAGAAACCTGTCAATCTATAGTAAGTAAGGAGGAGGATAAAGATGACGATCTTTGCGACGATGTTAATAAATTATTTTTAGATGCTATTACAGAAAACACTCGATTGCAAAAAGAGATCTTAGAACAGAGTAAGGCTCTAGCAGAGAAATCAAATGTGGTAATCGGTAATAATAACAATAACAATTACATCAATATTAATATGTTTTTAAATGAAGAGTGTGCAAATGCAATGTCGTTGCAAACATTTGCTAAAAAATTAAGTTTAACCATAGAAGATTTGCATAATAAAAGTCATAGAGATGCATTAACTAATATTGTAATCAAAAATCTGCAACCATTATCTATAACAGAACGACCAGTACATTGCAAAGATAAAAGTGAATGGTATATTAAAGATGAAGCCGAAGGTTGGAATGAAGATTCTGGAGAGAAATTGCTAAAAGCAGCATCATTTGGTATACAGCGCAATTGGGTAGAAGAGTTTGAAAGGCGTCATCCAGAATGGATGAAAAGTGAAACACTTAAAGATATGTACATACAATTAGCAGGAACTAGTTCAGCAGATATATCAGATAAGGATAAAATAACCATACTTCAAAGAATCAGTGCTGAAGTTAATTTAAATAACGAAAAGGTTGCGTGAATATAATATCAATAAATATTAATGCTATCCCGTAATTTTATTAGAAGTCATATAACATCATTTGCTATACTAATCTTTATTGTTGGCTATGCAATTATTGTACTAAGTAAATCGCCTCTTATTTACAATAAAGATGGTTCTATTAGAGAATTCGGAATAGGATATAGTACAAGGAGTGTATTACCAGCATGGCTAATATCAATACTTTTAGCCATTATTTCTTATTTTACCGTTTTATACTATATTTCAATACCAAGAATGATTTTTTAAGTGCAACATAATAATTTATTGTTTATTATGTTGTTAATACAATTATTCGTGTGTTTCATATACACGCTGATTATCAGATTTAGACTTAGCATCATCTTGAGCAGCCTTAAGTTCTTTTTCATAATCTTCATGGCGGGCCTGCATTTCAGTAGCACTAACTTTGCACGCAGTACCTGCAATATAGTTAAATGAAACAGATGTTATTAGCATACCTGCTAATATATACCACACATATTCAGATACTATTTTTTTTAAAACAACAAAAGAATATAAATCAGATTTTAATGAATTATTACTAAATACCCCTTTTCTGAATAAACCACTCATGTTGTCCCAAAAATTATCAAAATTATCTTTAGTTATTTCATTTACTAATAAACTTTTATCAGCATAAATATGTTCTAGTGCTTGTTCTCCTTGAGATGATAGATTTTCACCAGTTGATGTTCTTTCATTTTTAGATTGCGGTTTTAGTATATCTATCATTGTATCATTTAGACCAGCGGCTAAAGCAACACCATAACCAAATGTATTAGAAAATGGTGCTAGCCATCCAGGAAACATAGTTAGTAATAATAATAATATTCCAAATATAAATCCCCAAGGAAAGAACGTACACATTGCAGCAGTGGTCCAATTAGGAGTACCACACATAGATGATGTTATTTGTAAATTAATAAAAAATTGGCCTATAATAACTGCTAATATGTAAATCATAAAATACATTTTTCCAATAGAATCGTTATTATTTACAGCATAGGTTTTTGTAGCATTGTATTGCATAACTGAATAAATTGTTGTGAAGATAAAGAATAAAAGTATAGCAGAACTTGGATTTGGAGAGTTAGCCATCTATCTATACTAAATAAGCACAATATAATTTGAAAAAATAGCAGCATTAAGTAATGGAAACGCCAAACTTAACAGAACCTGGGATAAAATATTGGTTATCACAATCACTTCGAGAAATGAGACACTTTAAAAATCGTAATTTAACAATAATATTTAATTTTACAATGACTATTGCTTTAATTATTGTAATTAGCGGATTCTTATTATTTAAATACAAAGGGAAATTGACACCACAAGAAATTGCTGTAAAGCAACAAAAAAAGAAAGAGTATTTAATATCTAAGCTTGTTAAAATAGGTGAAACAAAAAGAAAGATTGATGAAACTATGATAACTGACTTACCTGTTTGGAGTAATCATCCTGAAGTTGAAATATTAGATAGAAAAATATATACATAAACTATAGTAAAATGAATGAGTCTGTTATTCAAGCTATGGAGGAATATTATAAAATAAAACATGATTATGAAGAGCAAAATAGCAAAGAAAAACGTAAAATTATTAGAGATAAAAGTAAAGATAAACAACAAAAACGACAAGAACTGGCTTCTATTAAAACAAAATGTGTAAATTGTGGTAAACAAGGCAAGATGATATTTAGCAATAATAATAACATTTTAAAAGCACAGTGTGGCGTTGTAGGAAATGCATGTTCACTTAATATAGAAATAAATGCTGGTGATTATGAATCATTACCAGTCGTCGGAACATTTGTTAGAGGCGAAGTACAAGATCTTACTACAGAAATAATTAGAACAAAACTAGATATGTTATTTGGGTTTATAGAAGAGCAAGAAGCATTTGCCACATTTACTGAAAAGAAAGAAGAATATCACGAATTGTTAGGTAATTTAAAAGAAATTGATGAGCAATTTGATTCTATGATAAGAAATACTAGAAATAAAGATGCAATCAATAATAAAAAGGCACTTATGTTTGATCTTGTTGAAAGACTAAAGCAGTTAATCACTCAGTTTAAAGAAGAGGGGAATCCATCATTAATAGATGTTGCAGTAGAATTGTATACTGCAGAAATTAATCCTGCTGCTAAGCAACTAAGGGAACTAATGTATAAAAAAAATACTATAGAATGCTCTAATGGAGAAACAGGCCCGACTTTATGTGATGATGTATATTATCTTATACAAAGTCCTTATACATATGATGAAATGCAGTATAGTTTAGAAACTCCTTCAGTTATCAGTAATGCCAAATAATCTCAAAGATATATAAGATGAAGTATATTAATACTCATGTTTTTTTAATAAGTTTAGTGGTAGGGGCACTTTTTATTTATGTTTCTGCTGAACCGACAGAAACTGTATTAGTTTATCCAACACCTGAAAATGCTGGAAAATATGAATATGTTGATAAATCAGGTAATTGTTATCGATATCACGCGGAGAAAATGCCGTGCCCAAAGGAAAAAAAAATATTACAGCGCATACCAATACAAGAATAATGTAGCTTAATATTATATAGTATGTTGCAGAATCTTCAGAAAATTATGCATACTAAGCTAGGGCAAATATTAATTTCTATTATATTAGGATTTGGATTAGCTAGCATATTCCGCAGAACGTGTAAAGAAACAGATTGTTTTAGTTTTTATGCTCCAAAGCCTAGTAAAGTAGAAAAAAATATTTATACACATGGCGGCAATTGTTATTCTTTTAAAACTGAGACCTTGCCATGTTCAACGAAAAACCCTATAGGTTTTGCGTAAATCCATTTATTATTAAGACATATGTTATAGTAAATGGATAATAACAGTATTGGTACAACTGTCATTGAATCTTTACCTACAGCTGAAGCAATCGGTCAAGAAAACATACAGTTAACTACTAAAGACTTAAGCGAAAATAGTAATGTTATTGTTGATAATGCAGCTGATAGACTTCAAGAACAACGTCAATTAGATCAAAATGAGTTTGTTAAAGGGTTGCAGCAAGCTGCTTCAACCGGTTCAACTTCACTACCGTCTAGGGATATTCCGATTGATAAAACAACTATTACCCAAGATAAGCAAACAAAACCTAATTTTGTTCCTGAAGGCCCGTCTGATTATATTACTGAACACCAGACCAGCGATGAAATTATTAGACAAAATAGCAAGGTGCAGCAACAACAAGATCAATTTGACGCCATATACTCAGAAATTAGTTTGCCCTTGCTTATTGCAGTGCTTTACTTTATGTATCAGCTTCCTGCAGTTAGAAAAATGTTTTTAAATACTATGCCTATGTGCTATGGTAAATCGGGCGATATTAATCTTAGTGGTAGATTAGTTAATTGTATTTTATTTGGTGCAATAATTTATGGCTTTAGTAAACTGGTTCAACAGTTATCTAGATAACTTAGTTATTATTTGCAGCATCATCTTCTATAATACAATTATCTTTTATTGTAGGAGAAACCATTTTTTCTAGCGTGATTCCACATTGATCGGTAAAATACTTTGATAATTTGTCATTTTCATAATCAGAAATATACTTAATATGTGCCACACCACTAGCACAAAGAATTTTGGCACAGTTTATGCATGGGTAATGAGTTACATATACTGTAGCACCTTCACATGATACCCCGCGTCTGGCACAATCAGTAATAGCATTTTGTTCGGCATGAACTGTAGCTACTTCGTGGCCATCTTGCATAACCTGTTTATGCGGTGCACCTGGAAGATACCCATTATAACCTTGAGACACAATCCTATTGTCTTTTACAACAACACACCCAACCCTTAATCTTTCACATGCAGAGCGTTTTGCAGTTACAAGTGTTAATTCTTTAAAATATTCGTCCCATGAAGGGCGATCAGTCATTTTGTTTTATAATATACATGATTATCATTTATGCTTTATTAGTACATAAATAAAAAGTTTTTTATTAATATCATTTAATGACCGAGCAATCATCTGGAACGTTGTTGAAATGTTATATTAAAACAATGGCGCAAAATAGTTTACAAGAAAAAGATGAAGTGAATCCTCTCAATATTGATTTGGTAATAAGCGGTGGTGCATTTAATGGAGCATATGCTTATGGAGTTGTTTTATATTTATTAGAATTAGTTGAACAGAAAAAAATGGTTATTCATAATGTATCTGGATGCAGCATAGGAGCAGTAGTTGCATTATGTACAGTCTGTAATAATTTAGATCCGGTGTTTTTAAAAAGCTGGTGTAATATTAAAAATGATTTTAGAGATAATCAAAAACTTACTTACATTAAACCGTTTATTACAGAATGCGTAAATGCCTGTATAAAAGATGAAGACGATATAAGTAAGATACAAAATAGACTTTTTATTACAAAAACGGATATGAATAGTGGAGAGCATATAGTAAAATCCACCTGGTCAAGTAAAACAGAATTAGAAGAAGATTTAATATCTTCAAGCTTCTTACCATATCTAGTAGATGGTTCATCAAGATATAAAAATCAATATGTAGATGGCATACATCCACATATATTTAAAAATGCAGATAGAAAATGCATGTATATAGACCTACAAAGTCATTACAATAATAGATGGATTAAATCAATATTTACTGCATCTGAAAAAAACCCCGATCAACGTGTATTAGAAGGCTTACAAGAATGTAGTAAGTTTTTGAATGATGAGCATAGTTATTTATGTAGTTGGGTTCATAAATGGAATATATGGGGTTACGCGGTTATTCGATTACAATTTATTATAGCATATACTTTTTTAGTTGTAGTAGAATATATAAATNCCATAAATCTACCTGATCGAATNAAAACAAATAGGCTTTATAAAGGAATTATTGATACTCTGATAAAATTGATACATGATTCATTTTACCTAGGACAGTACTAACTGGTTTCCACGTACTATTATCAAGAGCATATGGTAAACACATAGGTAATCCTCCGCGTCCAATAGTTATTCCATTTCCAGGAGGACACACTGGTGGCAAATCATGTTCAGATGGAGCATTTACACAAAATCTTCCTGGGTAACCTTGCATTGTACAATTTGCAGGCATAAATCCTTCATATAATGAAGTAACTGAATAAGAAAGAAACATTATACTGATAATTAATAATATTAACACGGTGTTCATATATTATTAGTTAATATAATCTATAATTCTATTGCGCCAAATCTATTGCTTTTTAAAGTTTTTGTTTTACGTTCTTTTTCCTTATTCTTTTTCATTGTTCTAGCTCGTTTCTTTTTAGCTTTTTCTCTCTTTTCCTTTTTCTCTCTCATAACGATGCCAGGAGCATATTTTAAGAACCATTCTTCGTATTCGCGCGTACCACGTTTATCTTTTAAGATATTAAACATTTTGGTTTTCTCATTTCGCATGTCTTCTAATGTTGATTGCTTGCCAATACATTGTAATGAAAATCGCTTGAGAACACCCTTTTGTTGTAATCTATTACGCTGTTGAACTTTGAAAAGGTATTGAGACATGCAATAAATACGATTATGATCATAGTAAGGGCGATCAGCATATAAGAAAGCTAAATATAAACTAAGCATGGTATCAATTGTTGCCACCTTAACCTTTTTACCACCAATTCTAATAACATTAAAGCTATGGCAAGCCAGTGGTTTATACAAAAAACAAACTGTATCTACACCAACAGATATTTCATAATGAGGTGAAATAATCTCTCCAACACCTTGTCTTTTATTTATTTTAACATATTGAAAACCTTGATCTTGCAATCTTTCTTTTATAATAATTGCAGAGGTTTCAGGATCCGTAGATAATGCATCAAAGTCTGGATTTCTACTTTGTAGCACTTTTCTCTCTCGCTTAGGCATATATCGGCTATATAACTCACTTGCATAACCACCAAAAAAGACTAAGCCCTGATCAACAATAGAATCTCTAACAGTAAAGTAAATATCTTTTGCATCATTTTTAGAACCTTCAAACGATCTCATAAAATCAGCATTATTGCAGCGAGGATTACGCATTGGATAATTTTTATTAAGTAAAGTTAAACGTTTCAATACCTTTTCCCATCGACTAACATCGCCTTTTGGTCTAGATAATTCTAAGTACATTGCCATTCTTAGGTAGTCAGGTGGAGCATATAAAATAGAACCAACTTTAATTGAATCTTTTTGTACTGCTTTGAAAAGTTTTTTTGGTAAAGCAGTAATATCTGCAACAGGAATAAAGTTTACAAAAACTTTATATGTACTATGATGAACGCCACTTTTTGCTTCAACATCCGTATATCCAGCATTAGCATAAATATCTGCTAATTCTTTTGCATCTTCTAAAGCAGATGGACTAAAAAAATCATAATCAGGGATTTCTATATCCTTGTTATAAAATTGGTCTTGTTGAGGCAATATATTATTAATAGCAGTNCCACCATAGCAAACAAGTTTNTTTTTTCTAAGGAAGTTTTCTACAATTTGTATAATTTTTTGTACTTCATCAGAATTGGTAAGTTGTTTTCCTGCTTTTTCTTGTGCTTTATCTACTGCTGCTCTTAAAATTGCTAATTCTTTCTCTTGAAATGATGACATAAAATGTATATATAGTAATTACATAAAATATATACATTTTGTTATATTGTTGTTGGTGCCTTAAATAGTCATAGAATAATAGTCAGTCTTTGTTTCTCGTTTTTCATACGAGTATTCAGGATTTGCTTTTTGTGGTGGAGGCACAGTTACAGGAATAAATCTTAATTCTTGTGGTTTTAATATAAAAGCTGCGCCTTGTTTATCAAAGAATAGATCATAATATTCCATATTTGAATCAAAGTTCTGAAAAGAAAATGCACTAAATTGGCAACCAGTTTTTTGTGTNAGAGANAAAGCATAATTNGGATCACTTTNATTNAGATCNGGNANAACAATAGTCATNTTTTTCTTNTTAAACTCAATNANNTCATTCATATCAGGNGTNTATTTTACNCCTTGNGTNTATCTAANACCNCGCATAAAAACTGAATTACTAGCAAGATTTACATATTCATCTAATTCTGTATCTTCAAATAGTGCATTTGATCTATCTGCAATAACAACAATCTTACCCATTAAGTTTTTAATAGGCTCTTGCCCCAGATTTCTACCATGATTTTCATAACTATACTTTGGACCAAGTAAACGGCTATTCAACGTATTTTCAAAAATAGTAGCCATTTTAGAGTACATGGGTTTATTTTTACTCATTAATCGCAAGTGAATAATTAAAGGATCTCCAGGATTAGGACATGTCGCACCTGAGAATGCATAATCACGAATTGTGGTACAAACATCGCTCCACTTTACACTATTGTATGTTTCTTTAACAGTAAAATCATCTACTGCTGAAGTAGAAACAACAGGCTCATTATTTACTGAATATACTTCAAAATCTAAACATCTAGCACCTTGACCAATTACAGATTTAAGTGCACAAATATTTACAAAGTCATTTTTAAATTGACCAGGAGAGCATGCATTATAAGCGGTCTTAATATAGTAGTCTCGTAGATTGTGTTTGAACTCTGGTCGAGCAGTATTTATAGTTCTAATTTGAGCAACTTCTGGATAAAGTTTTTTCATATTGTCACAATTTCTTGTGTTTAAAGTAGATTTATTATAGATCCAGAAAAACACCATGGCAATAAGCAGTCCACATAATCCTAAGACAACAATTTTACCTACTTTTGAATCACGCAATTTTTTCTGAATATTTCTGGGCAGACTTTTCAAATCTTCAGAATCCATATCTACTATACAATGTTATTATTTTATCGACCGAATAAAGTTAAATATTATCCAATGATACTATAATAATGCCCGGCGGTCTTTTAAATCTAGTAGCATATGGCAATCAAAATGTAATACTTAATGGTAATCCTAGCAAAACATTTTTCAAAGCAACTTATGCAAAATATACTAATTTTGGTCTGCAAAAGTTTCGAATTGATTTCTCTGGTCAAAGAACATTGAAGTTAACTGAATCTTCTGTATTTGATTTTACAGTACCAAGATATGGTGACTTATTAATGGATACATATTTAGTAGTAAACATGCCAAATATATGGAGTCCTGTTTATCCTCCAACTATTCCGCTTCCTCCACCGAACGAACCAGCGCTTGATCATAATAAAACTTGGCAACCTTATAGATTTGAGTGGATAAAAAATCTAGGAACGCAAATGATAGAAAGAGTAAGATTTACTATTGGTGGACAGGTAATACAAGACTTTACAGGACAATATCTTTTAAATCTAGTAAATAGAGATTTTTCTGCAGAAAAGTTACAACTATACAAGAACATGACAACGGTACAATCACCATGGGAAGTGCATTATGAAAACAAAGAATCATTATATGGTGATGCTTTCTATGCTGGTAGCAATCTTACCGTTCCTGATAATGAATATATATATAACCAAGTAGGTAGTGAACCAACTATTAGAGCTAAACAGATTTATATTCCATTAAATATTTGGTTTACATTAGCTGCAAAAATGGCTATACCATTAGTTTCTTTGCAATATGCAGAACTTAAAATAGAAGTAACATTACGTCCTATTCAAGAATTATTTACAATTAAAAGAGTTTATACTGGAAAAGAAACAATCGCAGACAATCTGAGAGATCGTATTCAACCAAACTTTAATGAATCTCAATATGGATTATACAGATTTTTACAAAGTCCTCCTGCTGTCAATATTAACGATGATGCTGTTTATGTTAATCGTCAAACTACTTGGAATGCAGATGTACATTTATTATCAACATATGGATTTCTTACCGACGATGAAGTGCGTATTTTTTCTGGAAATGAACAAAGATATATTGTGAAACAAGCTTATACTACAAGATTTCATGATGTTGTTGGAAGTAGAAAAGTTGATGTGAATAGTATTGGTATGGTATCAAATTATATGTGGTTTTTTCAGCGTTCAGATGTTAATGAAAGAAATCAATGGTCTAATTACACAAATTGGCCTTATGGTTATGCACCACAGGCTCCAGTGTCTGCGGAGGATCAAAAGATTGTTACTCCTTGGATCCCTGCTTCATCATCCTTGGTGAGCTCTAATAAACTACCTCCTTCATCACAGACAACAAGTGGATTTTACACTCCAGAAAATCAAAAATTAATTATGAATAGTTGGGCACTTTTACTTGACGGCAAATACAGAGAAAACGAGTTTCCAGCTGGAGTATTTGATTATGTTGAAAAATATGTTAGAACTTCTGGAAATGCACCAGAAGGACTTTATTGTTATAATTTTGCGCTACATTCTGATCCATTTGACTTTCAGCCGAGCGGGGCTATTAATATGAGTAAGTTCACTAATGTACAATTTGAAGTTGTAACAAATCTTCCTGTATTAGATAGTGGCGCACAATTTAATGCAATATGTGGGGTAAATCCAACAACTGGTGAAAGTGAAGTTATTGGTGTTAGTAAACCAGCATTTGGTATATATAAATATACATACGATCTAGTAGTAATGGAAGAAAGATGGAATGTAGTCATATTTTCTAATGGAATGGCATCTTTACAATTTTCTAGATAATATTAATTAAACACTGAAATATATGATTTTATATCTACAATATGTATATATAATGTCAACGACTAGTGCTATAGATGCAAAAAATCAGAATGATAATGATGATGGCAAAACAAACAATTGGGGATCATTCTTTGCTTCAATGCTCCAAAATCTTGTTGGTGTTATTATCTTTACACTTATTGGTTGTAACTGGATTTTCATGGCACACAACGATGCTTTAGATCTAATTTTTCCAACAAAAATATCAGATTATTTAATTCAATCATCAAATAGAGATTATCGTGAAATAAAGGTACCAGGTATACCAATACAAGGTGGGGGTGGGCGAAGAAAACATTCTGGACAAAGAGGAGGTAGTAATGATTATACATGCAAACCATCTATGTGTAGTGGAAATAGTGGTATGTCAAAACCAGATACAGACTTTATGAACGTGCTAGGCTATGGAAAAAGCATGGCAGAGTCTTGGCCATATGATTTATACAATGGTGATAACACAACAGGATTTAGTTGGGATGGATTTAAAAATTGGTTTGCCAGAGCAGAAGTATCATCATTTATGTATTATAGATATTTTATGAAAAATTTATTTAGGGGAGGACCAGATGCATATTTTAAAAATCTTGTACCAGATATAGCATTATTTTTTATTGCAACAATTTTTGCATTCGTTATGCCATTAGTAATTTTACTATGTAGTTTACTATCAACAGTTAGTTCTTGGGTAGTTGCAGGAGAAATGTGGTGGGCTTATTCATTAATAGGTTTAATTATACCATACTTGGCATTTATGTTAGTTGGAAACTCTGCAATTCAAATAATAAGTGCGTCATATAATTTATTTTTAGCGCCATTATTTATTGATTATAAAATGGTTGCTAAAATTGCAAGATGTAATATGAAATGGATTAGTTTCTTATTTGCAGCATTAACCATAGGTTCTGCTTTCCAGCATCTTGAATCTCTAACAGCAACAACTATGCTTGTAACTTGGATAATATTAGCAATAAAGGCATGCTTCTTTTAATTATAACTTCGTATATAGATTTAAAAATCTCTCAACAGTAACATTAACAACTATGAGTAATAAAAAAAGTATACACGAATCTTTACCTTTAGTTAGTGTTTGTACGCCTACTTATAATAGAAGACCATTTATTAAAACTATGATAAAATGTTTTTTACATCAAACGTATCCACAAGAACGAATAGAGTGGATAATTATAGATGATGGAACTGATTCAATACAAGACTTGGTTGATAACATTTCAAATGTTAAATATTTTTATTATAAAACTAAGATGTCCTTAGGAAGGAAACGTAATCTTATGCATGAAAAAACAAAAGGAGATATAATTGTTTATATGGATGATGATGACTATTATCCCAAAGAGAGAATATCTCATGCAGTTGGAGAGTTGATGAGAAATCCGGAAGCATTATGTGCTGGTAGTAGTGAGATATACATATATTTTAAAGAAATTAGAAAAATGTATAAGTTTGGTCCTTATAAAAAAAATCATGCAACTGCAGGAACATTTGCATTTAAAAAAGAACTATTACAGCAAACTCGCTATGATGATAATGCTTGTATTGCAGAAGAAAAGTATTTTTTAAAAGATTATACAATACCATTTGTTCAATTGGATCCTATGAAAACAATTTTAGTTTTTTCACATATTCATAACACTTTTGATAAACGTAAGATGCTTGAAAATCCAATTGATAAGTTTGTAAAAGAATCAGATAAAATAGTAGATGATTTTGTAAAAGAAATTGATATTAAACAGTTTTTTATGGAAGATATAGATGAATTGTTAGAACATTATCATTTTGGACTACCAGAAATGAAGTCTGATGTATTAAAACAAATAGAAGAATTAAGAGTACATAGAGAACAAGAAAATAAACAAAGTGATAAAATGCATATAGTTATTCAAACACAGGATCACAGAAATGCAGTACTAGATATAAATCAGGTAGCTCATTTATTAAAGCATCAAAATGAATTAATATTAAAATTACAAGGTCAGTTGAAGAAAAAAGATTATGAAATTACCTTATTAAATGAACAGATATCTCAATTAGAAAAACATGATAAGATTATTGAAATGTTAGAAACTACAGTTGTTCCTATTGATATTAGCTTTGGCGTGTTTTTGGAGATATCTGAAAATAATATCTTATCCCAGATAAACAATATTAACTAACATACTTAAAGTTAGAATACCATAACGTATATACACGTATAAGAGGACACATGCCAAGCACTAATACTCATAACGAGAACGAGAACGAAAACGAGAACGAATATTATGATCAAGACATCGAAAAACAAAAGGTTCTACGCCAACGACGTTTCTATCCAACCAGGATTGGTGGATATTGTATAAATGCAGTAACAGGTGCACCATATTATGATATTAAGCAAGGTAGTTATGAAGAACTACGTCTTTATCGCGTATTAAATTGTACAGGAATTTATGATAAGAAAGGATTTTTGCGTCGTAAAAATGACCCTATCAATTATGAACCAAATATCTTGTATTATGATAACCCAGAGCAGTATGAACGTCATGTGAAAAAAAAGTTGCCTCAATCTCAAATTAATACATGGCATACTAATGTTCGGTGTATGTTTCCAGATGGCGGCAAGTTTGTAAAGGCTGAATGGGAGAAGTCTCGCAAAAACAATTATAACATTATACTTCGCAGTTCTCAGGAGTTATCGGAAGATGAGTGGAAATAAACATCATATATAGATTTTAAATGTTTAATTTTCTTTGAACGAGTTTTTAATAATTAAAAACTTATATATACTAAAAATATATGTATAAGTTTTCATTAAAACAAATATTTCATCGCATATACCAATGACATGATATATAATCATAATTGCTATTAGATTTTAGTTTTTTCGTGTTTTTCCAACTTAATTTTCTAATTTGTATTTTATCAGGATTATACTTTAACATATAGTTAAAATAAATCTCATATTCTGAAGCACCAGCACCAGATTCGTTTTTATTTGTCACTGTTTTTAAAAATATGTTGTAAAATAATTCATTATGATTTTTTTCAATTTTAGAAATAAGTTCATCTATGTATTTTTTATCAAATATCATGTGATGACAAATACCTGATTTACTTTTATCAATTTTAGTCAAATCTTTATCTAATTTTTCCATATGATCAAAGTATGGTTTATGATATTCTGTGCCATAATTATATAGGCATTTATTATTTTCTACAAAAGTAGTTGGTTTCAAGAAAAATGTGTCAGCATCAATTACTAAATACTTATCTAAAATATTTGGAATGATTTTACCAGCATATAATTTCAATAATTGCTGTAAATACCATCCATTTCTCTCTAATTTTCCGTGATGTTCGGCGACAGTATCTATATTAAAAGGAAAAATATTTTCATTAATAGTAATACACCCATTAATTTTTATTGCTGGATCATAGCAAATTAAATAAATATTTCTGTAACCAATAATATTTTTTTTTGTGTATTTTATTTGCTGTTCAATAACTGATTTATCATTCGGTCCTACTGGTATCACTATGTCAAAATTTTCATAGTTTTTTAACTCATTCAATTTTTCAATCATTTTATATATAAGATAAAAATATAAATATAAACAAACAGACATCATATATAGATTTTAAATGTTTAATTTTCTTTGAACGAGTTTTTAATAATTAAAAACTTATATATGCTAATAATATATGTATAAGTTTTCATTAAAACAAATAATTGTTATTATAGCTCTAATTACTGCAGAAACTATAGGACAGAGCTGTTTAAATAATGGTGTTACGGAACAATTTAAGTTTGTATCAAAAAATGTTTCTATTGTTGCTGGCATGATTAGTTATAGTTTTATCGCATATATTTATTACTTGTTAATACAAACTATTACTAGAGATAACAAAGGAAAAAATGCTCTTAACATTGCGAATAGTATATGGAATGTTGGTATACAAGTAAGTATTGCAGTTATTTCTTGGGCGGCATTTGGTCAAAATATGACTAGAAAAAACTGGATAGGAATTGTATTAATGTCACTAGGGTTAACATTAGTTATATAGTTTGCAAGTATATAAATGTTCTATTATTTATTTAATCTTCTTCTTCATCGTCTGGTATTTCAACCCGTTTAGTATATTTATCTAGATATCTGTATACTCTGTTAATATCAAGTTTACAAATATCATAAGGCTCAACCATTGCATATATTTCTTCATCAGTGTGATTGTTTCTAAGCTCAAGAAAAAATGAAAAGGTATCTTTTTTGTCCATTCCTAATTGCTGACATATATTTTGAATGAAAACCGCATTATTGTATTCAGTACTATACTTAGTTAAAACTTTTGTAAATCTTACTTCTTGTGGATTATATTTTGGATTTTTCTCAAAAGTTTCATGATAAATCTTATTAGTATAAAATGTCTTTATTAATGAACTCATTTCATTAAATTGCCATATTTGTTTTTGAAATGTAACTCTGTCAATGTAATCTGCAAAGCAAATATGTTGTAGCGCTTCTAGATAAAATGGATATGCCTTTTCGTTTGGTAGCTTATTTAGCGAATCTACTATATTTTCATGCCATAAAAGTCCCACTATAGTTCTGTCTGTTTCATTTAATGTAGAAAGATGCTCATCAATAGATGCCTTCTTGTTAATTAACCGCTTTGTTATATCTTTAGTATCTTCATTGTATGATTTTGGTTTTAAAATATTTTTAACCACACTGCTTTTGAGTATAGTATCATTTTTAACAAGAATATCTATTATTCCGTTTAATTTTCTTAGATCACCATGTAAATATTTTATAATATCTTGTTTTAAATTAATATCAAGGCTGGTTATGTAATGATCAAGTAAAAGCAGTATCTGATTATCTGTAGGTGTTTTCAATTCAATCGTTGTACACACTTTCATAAGTTCTTTAATTTTTTTATCTATATGATAGTTGCTAACACATATTATTGGATTTCCAGTAGTATCTTCTAGTTTTTGTTTTTTTGTTTTTTTTGGACGAATTAATTTAATTAATGCATTAATTCCGCCTTTATCGCCATTATTCATGCCATCTATTTCATCCATTAAAATTGCTATAGGTTTTGCTTTTCCATGAAACATACTAATAACATTTCTATCAGACATATTTGCTTTGGTAATATTCTCAATAATACCTTTGTTTCTGATATCACCAGCATCATATTTAACAACATCATAACCTGCATTTTCTAATACTTTTATTGCAAATTGTGTCTTGCCCGAACCTGGTGCGCCGTATATGTATATACCTCTTTTTTGTAATTTATCATTTTTGTTATTTTCATAATCTTTTAAGGCTTTTATCATTTTTTCAGCACACAGATTTCTTTCTAATATGGTGTTGTAGTTTAGTTGCTCCATTCTTTTTTATATGAAGTAGTGCGATTTCTTTTATGCCATTTTGGACCAATAACCTCTCTAGTAACCTCTTCTATTATTCGTCGGCATTTTTCACAACCTCTTGTTATAGATAATTCTATTAAAAATGCTAAAAAACTACTATAAATTTTATTAGAATATCTATATTTTTTATTATTTACCATCAAATTAAACCATCTCATAATATTTTCACGCATAACAAATTGAAAAGAAAATGCTGCATCTCTTATTACCATATTAGTGACATGTTGTAAATATCTGGACGATTTAATCATACTTTCAACACAAGAGTGATATTTAGTGTAATATTTTTTATTAAGCCAAATTAATGTGGTGACAGGCAAATATATAAATATATCAGGTCTAATTTCATGAGGTATATCTTTCCAGGTTGTCTTTAATTCATCATTTTTCATCTTGTATTTACTTGATAAGTATATTTAAATAAATATTAACATCAAGTTAATTACTGTCGCTTGTATCTTGGCAAGCATTAGGGTTATTCGTTACTCCATCCCATGCAAGATTGCATTTGCGTGCCCATGTTCTTTTTCTACATAAACCATCATCACCGGTCCACATAGAAGTGCTGAAGTTCATTTGGTTTTGACAATTAGGGTCTCCTAAACCCTTCAACTGATTAACGCAATTTGAACCGTCACCATCCGACATATCAAGCCAATAGTCAGGACAGTCAGCAACAACTGGTGGAAATTGGGTGTTGTATTTGCTTCTGTATAGTGCAATAGCAATGAATATCAAGCAGATAACTAAAATTACGATCGCTACTGTCATTGTAATACTTTGGAATGTGGCCATCTTCTTATATAACATAATAGGATAATTTTTTCTATCTACTAAGTATAATGAGTTGTCAAAAACCTAATGGACGAGTAAATATAATTCAGCCTAATACTAATACATTATTTTCTATGAAAGATAAAATTGCTGCTGGTGGAGTGACCGCAGCAACAGACTTTAGAGGAGCTATGACTGGCAATTGGTACAATACAAAATTATCTGACCTTTTCTTTTCTAGAGAAAATATTCAAGCCTTACAAAATGGTTTGCGAGCGGGTGTTTACAAGCGATCAAATGGACAATATTTAATATCAGAACAAAATTCAGATGAACTTAAAATCGTAATGAGAAGTATTTTTTTACAATATTCACCCAATGATGCTGGTAATATTTCAAAACAAATCGCTGCTCTTAATAGTCTTGTTCTAGATTACGCTATTGGTCAAGTATATGGAGAGGCAGAAGGTTATATGAAATACATTAGAGATGCTAGTGAGATGTATACACCTATTGCTCATCCTGTTATGTCTACAGTAAATGATAAGCAACTTCTTCTTAAAAAATGGTTTTAGATAAATATTATATGTTCAAATTGAATAATATTATGTTTTATTATAAAATGAAAAAATTATAATTTAAAAATTATTTATTTTTGTTTTTTATTTTTTACTTTTCTGGAGTCAATTTAACTTTACGCTTTACTACCTTTCTTGATGTATTGGACTTTTTCTTTGAACTCTTATTTGTAAGCATCATTTCTTTTTCACGTAATGCACAGTATTTTGTATGGTCATTTTTAAACTCAGCGAGTTCGGCTAGCCACATATCATCTTCGCTTGTTGCTTTAAGTAATTCTAGTTCTGTTTCTTTGTCGCCCTTCTCTTGTAGAGTCTTGGCAACATTTTCTTCAGATACTGAATCCATCGGCATTTTTGTCAAATAGTTATAGCTACTATCGATCATGTCGTATCCACGATCTGTTAGCAATGCTACAATAACATCATTCTTTTTTCTGCGTAGATCCACATCTCCGCTTAGATTTTCCATAATATATTTTGCCTTATTTGACAATTTCATTAACTGTGCATCAAGCTCAGCAAGCAAGTATTTTTTACGCTGTATATATACATTTTTCCTGACATCCATATAATAATCAATAATCTCTTGTGGAGATTCAAACTTACGCAATTTTTCTTTTTCATCAAACATATGCATATTAGTAGTCGTTTGAGTAGTATATAGTTTCAATAACTTTTCAAGACCATTGCATTCATAGTCGGTTGTAGTCATCAATAGCTTCTGAATATCATTTGCACGACTAAATATAACAGTTATATTTACTACCTTATCACTACTCATGTCTTCGTACTCTTTAAGAACTCCATTTTTTTTCTTACCATCTCCATCAATTAGCGTTTCAAGATATTCTTTATAATCATCACTCCATGTACCGATTGGCAACTCGGTAATATGCACTCGTTTTTCATCAATTACTGTACACTTTCCTTTGATAAGATACCGCCGATCATCAACTTTTCTAACTTCACCCTTAAAGCCTTCATAGTAGACATCAATATCAATCAGATTAGTTGGATCTCCAGCGATTTTAGCTTGCATATACTGAATAATCTGAGTTGGATTGAACGGCGGAATATCACAACTAAAACCAGTGCCAATACCCTTTGAACCATTCACAAGAATCATTGGAATAATAGGAGCATACCAATCTGGTTCAACAGGAGTTCCATCATCTTCAAGATAACGAAGAACCTTATCATCATGAATACGAAAGATAGTTCTTGTTATATTTGCGAGAGCAGTAAAGATGTACCTTTCACTCGCTGAATCATTGCCACCTTGAAGCCGAGTACCAAACTGACCATTTGGTAACAGTAGATTTATATTATTAGAACCAACAAAGTTTTGTGCCATATTTACAATTGCACCATTCAAACTCTGTTCGCCGTGATGATATCCTGAATGTTCTGATACATATCCAGAGAACTGAGCAACCTTGATTTCGTTAACTAGCTTCCTTTTAAATGCTGCAAACAAGATCTTACGTTGACTGGTTTTAAGACCATCCATAAGATTTGGAATAGATCGTTCACAATCATATTTTGAAAAGTGAATCATCTCTTTATCGATAAAATCACCATAACTAACTTCTTCAAGTGAAGTATCCATAAAATCATCACGATCATAATGTTCAAGCCAGGTTTTACGGTCACTAGCTCGCTTTTTATTGAACACCATATCAATTCGATCGCGACATTCTGGTCCACTACAATTAAACATTACAATCTTCTTATTTTCGAAATACTCTCGAAACTCTTTTGCAGTAGAAGTACCCAAACCCTTGTAATATTTTATATTCCATCCACGAAGATCATTTTCTTCTTTCCAAGCTTCATATTCACCATCATTGTAGAACATTATTTCCTGAGAGCCCTTCCGAGCCTTCAAGATAGGAGTATTCATAAATCCAAATAGCTCTGGGACTTGAATTAGTGTACTCCATTCAGACTCAAACATATTAATGCAAAGTCCTTTGATATGTGTTCCA
This sequence comes from Candidatus Pelagibacter sp., assembly GCA_002704625.1. Next base: position 3,996 of record PAGZ01000041.1, on the reverse strand, counting down.
TCAAGATCTTGATCAGTAAGGAATAGAACCTTACCATATCGCAGCTTTTCGCTTGCGCTTTCGGCAGTGTATTTATTTCCTGTCTCAAGTGCAAGAATCTGCTTAATATCAGTAATTTCTTTATTACTAGCAACACGAGTCGCTCGCTCTCCACGAACATTAAACAATTTTCCTCTAAGTGGATAAACACCAAACCAATTTCGATCTTGTTGACTTAGGCCTGATACGACACCAGCCTTAGCCGAATCTCCCTCCACAAGAAGTAGAGTACAGTCCTTGCTATCTTTTGTACCAGCCATGTTGGCATCAACAAGCTTAGGTATACCACGTACATTTTTGGTCTTTGAGCCGTCGGTTTTCTTTGCTGCTTTGTTTTCCTTTACCTCAGTAAGGGCACAAGCAGCATCCATAACACCCATCTTAGCGACTTTTTCAATGAAATTATCGCTGACATCACAACTAGAACCAAAGTTAGATTGTGGAGTAGTCATGTAGTCTTTAGTTTGACTATCAAAGTTAGGATTTTCAATATCACATCGCACAAACAACATAAGCTGTTCTTTAATTGTGCTTGATTTAACATCAATCTTTTTCTTTGCCTTGATGTATGCTGATAGCTTTCTGACAATAGTATTAAGCAAATAGTCTACATGTTTTCCGCCTTTAGAAGTAAATATACCATTTACAAATGATACCTGTGTGAACTCTTCTTTTGGAGCCATACAAACTGCATATTCCCATCGATCGTTGCTTGATTCATAAATACGTTTGGTATCACTCTTACTGCCAATATACATATCAACATACTGTTGAAAGTGTTTGACAGGCAAAGTGGCACCATTAAACTTAACCTTCACCTTTTTATCAGTTACAGCTGCAATATCATAAATACGACGCTTAAAGAGTGCTAGCATATCTGAACTAAATCCATCAATATTAAGTCTCTTAAAATCTGGTCGGAATGAAACACTTGTATATGGTTTACTACGACATTTACTAATCTTAGGTTCATGACGAACAGTAAGATTATTTTCAAACTCTTGAACATATTTGAGACCGCGAACATGATCAACAGTCTCAATGCGGCCCCAAGACGACCAAATAAGAACCAGTTTAAATCCAAATCCGTTCTTTCCACCAACAATTTTCTTTTGTGTTTTATCATAGTTAGTTGAAGTGCGAAGGTGACCAAATATCATTTCAGGAATCCAAAGCTTATGTTCAGGATGTTCGGCAACATCAATACCATTACCATCATTAAACATAGTAATTGTTCCATCATCAGCAATATCGAAATCAATGTGCGTTACAGGGAATGTGTTAGGAACACACTTATCAAAAGCTTGCTGTTGTCGGACTTGATGATCACGACAATTTACAGCACCTTCATCAAATAGTTTATAAAGACCTGGGATCATGGTAAGATCCTTCGCAACGATGCTTTCGGTCGCATCGTTATATATATAGGTACTGTACTCGGTGGGCTCCATCGACCCTGTATAGGTATCAGGATTATCGAGCACATGTTCCCTATCAGATTTTTTCTGGTACTGCTTGGCTAGTTTGGCTTCAGACATTCTCTATATAACTCACAACAAGTGTCTAAACTATTTCAATTTTATTTAAAATACAGTGAATATCCCTTACGTTTATTAATATCTCATGATCATATATATATATATATATATGGAGTCTCTTCCATCATGGAAATTAGTTTTTAGACAAACTGCCCCGTACTTATGGGAACAAAATCTTGATTTAATAAAAACTGGGTCTCTTGGTAGTGCAGGTGATGATAACTTTTCTATTTTAAATGAAATAAATGATGAAAGAACTAAGGCTGAATATTTTGTTGGCACAACAATTCAATTTAAGATGATAGACAGTAAGGCAGGGATTCGGAGAGAAATGGTTTGGACGCAGACTACTCCATTTGTATCTAATACAAGAACATTAATTGCCGTTATTTCAACTACAGGATTTACCCCTCCTACTAGCAATGAGGCCTGGGCCTTTGATGGGTTACACGAAGCTAGTTATCATAATTTTCGGTATGGATTGCTTAGCGGTGTCGAAAGAGCTTGGGACCGTTGGTTAATAGGTCAAGTTGCTAATTCGTCGGCTTTCAGGTTTGAACCAAATAAATTAGTATCTATTCAAACTCAAACCAGTTCAAGCGAAGTGGCTGATTGGGTTGAATTGTACGCAATGTATAGTACGCCTGCACAACTCATACAACGATCTATTTATACTGGAGATTTGCAAATGGAATATGTTGCATCCATAACAGGAGACTCAAACACATGGCCTTCGATTTATACAAATAATTCTGGGACTCCTACAACTAGTCGTACCCCAGTTCCACGTGCATGGGTACGTGATAGTGACAATGATGGCACTTTTTATCTTATACAGAACGCAAATCAAATCACTCCAAGCTATCCGAATGTAAGTTATCTTAACAACGATATAGATCTTATAAGTAATGTAAATATTGGGTTTACTTTTGAAGTTTGGATAAAATTAAATCCGCTCGCAAATAGATTCCCTGAATCCCCCACTAACGCCTCCACGCCCAGAGGGTGGCTCATCGGGAAAGAAACTGGCTGGGGTCCATATTTAACGTTATCAGATGGACGTGTAGGTGGAATAGGTATGACTCCCGGCGATTTTAGCGATGGTACATATACAGACTTAAGCAATCCAGGGTTCATTGCAGCATATCCTAATATCCTTCTTCATATTGTAGGATATCAATATAAATCAACATCAACAAATGATGGTGGTGGACCATTTAACCGTGGTGTTTGGATAAATAACCAACATTATCCTCAAGAAGATACTGAAGCTAGTGGCTTCATTGACCGCCCTAATTTTGATGGAAGAACTAGTGATTTTATTGTAGGAAATCGGGCTGACGGCGGATCTGGACAACATTGTGATGGCGTACAGTTATATTCATTCCGTGTGTGGCACCGCCAATTAAGTCAAAGTGAAATTACACAGCTATATAATTGGGGTCCCCGAGTAAGTGTGTTAACCCCGCCTCAAGAGCCAGAGCCTGAACCTGAGCCAGAGCCTGAACCTGAGGAAGAGATCATCTGGAAATTAGTTTTTAGACAAACTGGGACACACCAATGGCCACCAATTTTGCCCGCAATAAAAGACTTTCCTCTTGGTAGTGCAGGTGATGATAACTTTTCTATTTTAAATGAAATAAATAATGAAGACACTAGGTCTCAATATTTTGATGGCGAAACAATTCAATTTAAGATGAGAGACAGCAATTCGAGAGAAATGGTTTGGACGCAGACTACTCCATTTGTAAATAATACTAGAACATTAATTGAAGGGTCTCTTTCAACTTCAGGATTTGCCCCTCCTACCAGCAATGAGGCCTGGGAGTTTGATGGGTTACACCAAGCTAGTCATTATAATCATAGGTATTCATTGCTTAGCGGTGTAACAGGTGCTTACGAACGTTGGATAATAGGTCAAGTTGTTAATTCGTCGGCTTTGGGGTTCACACGAGATAAAATATTATCTATTCAAACTCGATATAGTGATAGGGAAGTGGCTGATTGGGTTACATTGTTCGCAAGGGTTGTTAACCCTGAGCCAGAGCCCGAGCCTGAGCCACCACCACTACCAGAGCCAGAACCAGAACCAGAACCTGAGCCTGAGCCCGAGCCAGAACCCGAGCCTGAGCCAGAACCTGAGCCTGAGCCAGAACCTGAGCCAGAACCCGAGCCTGAGCCTGAGCCAGAACCTGAGCCAGAACCCGAGCCTGAGCCAGAACCTGAGCCAGAACCTGAGCCAGAACCAGAACCGGAGCCTGAGCCAGAACCTGAGCCAGAACCAGAACCAGAGCCCGAGCCAGAACCAGAACCTGAGCCAGAACCTGAGCCAGAACCTGAGCCTGAGCCAGAACCCGAGCCAGAACCTGAGCCTGAGCCAGAACCCGAGCCAGAACCTGAGCCAGAACCAGAACCTGAG